>CAZNZH010000100.1:0-11083 GCA_964577445.1 uncultured Myxococcales bacterium | reverse complement strand
GGCAGGCGGATCCTGCGGTTGGGTGGCGTGAGGCGTGGAGAGGGTCTGAGGTTGTCGAGCACCCGCCACACTCCGTCGTCACCGCGTTCCAGGACGTAGCGCTGCGTGTTGATCTCGCGATATGCATAAGCGTACTTATGTCGGCCCGCGTCCCACCAGCGCAGATAGAAGTACTCCGTCGTCCGGGCGGTGGCGGTCGGCGGTTGCACCGCGTCAATCCTGACGGTGAGCAGGCGTTTGGTCGAGGGATTGAGCGGGTTTGTCAGTATCCATCCGCGCTCGCGGTGACGCACCAGCACATGCATCACGCCGAGGAAGGCTGGCCCATCTGCCACGAAGTGCCGGGCGAGCGCGGCCTCATCGATGGTGGGCAGCGCGGCGTACGCTGCGAACTCGGCGTCGATGGCGTCTGCGATCACGCGCTCAAGATAGGCAGGCAGCTCCCGCACTTCACAGAGCGCTTCAAGATCCTCACCGACGTCGCGGACCAGCGCCACATAGCCGGCCAGTGCGGGTGGCCCGGCTTGGGGATCCAGCCCGAGCGCGGCGAGCTTCGAGACATGAACGAGGCTGAACACGAGGCGGATCGGCTGGCCCGGATTCAAGTAGAAGCGCCGGAGTCGGTCCTCAACCTCGAACTTGAGCTGGGCCGCTCGGGTCGGGGCCAGGCCTGTGAACTCAGGCGGGCTCTCGTCGCCTATGAGCAGGCCCGCGGTCGCGGCGAAGAAGCGCCACTGAGCGGCCTGGGGGCGCCCGACGAGCGCCGGGCTCGCCAGGATGCTCTGCAACGCTTCGCGAATCGAGGCAGCACGCTCGCGCGCTTGTCGCGCTGAGAGGAAGGGGCCAGCCATCGCGACTCCAATCGGCGGTCCAATTGGAAGTATAGCGCGGCGAGAGGCTGAATGCAGGCCTCCGGTAGCGAGCCCTGGCGGTACCCTCTGGGTGTGGACGGCTCCCCGGCGGGGGGCGACAACGACGGAGGGGCGCGATGCAGCGGTGCCACTACAGTTGCCTGGAGTTGGCGGATGACACGGCCTATGTGCTCGACCTGAGCGTCGCACATGGCCAGCTTCGAGAGCTGAGAAAGCAGCTCGCTACCCTTGAGCGGCTGGTCCGCGAGCTGGGCGAGGCGGACCGGATCGAGCTCCACTTCGCAGGGCACCGAACGCGCGTGGTGTGGCGAAAGCGCGTGGTCAGCGAGGCGGTGGCGGTCGCCCTACAGGCGCGGGCACCGGAAATCGGGCTGTTCAGGCCCTGGTCGGAGTGGAATGCGCGACGCGCGGCCAAGGCCTCCAAAAACGCAAAGGGCAGCGCGGTGAAGGTCCTGGAGGTGGACGAGGGTGGGGAGACGGCGCCACCGGCGGCAGACGGGGATTCACCTTGAAGCCCACCGTCATCCTGGGGCACGCGCCGTGGGCAACCGAGGTGACGCTGCGGCATGTGGCGCGCCACTTGGCACCGGCGGACACGCTCGTCATCCTCGATACGCGCGGGCTCGCCGCCAGTGTCGCGGGGCACGGCCTGCTCGAACGCCTGCATCACGGCCACCTGACCTGGATCGACACCTCCGATCGCGTACATCCGGTGGCGTTTGTCGGGTTCCGGTCGGGTGCGGCGCTGCCCGAGGCGCTACGGTACGCTCTCCACGTGATGATGCGCGCGCATCGCCGCGAGCGGGTCGCGGACGACTATTCAGCGCTGTTACAGGCCGTGGAGCAAATGGGAGGCACGGGAAACGTCACCCTCTCGACGCTGCTGGCGCTGCTTGAGGGGGATCTGGGGCCCGGGCTGAGCGCGCGGTTGCCGATGCAGGCGGCGGCTCGCGTGGCAGCCCAAGAGGCGATCGCTTGGGCAATGCGCTACCCCGGCGTCCACAATCTCTCGGAAGGTCCGAACCGGCTCGCCCTCGGCGAAGCGTTGTCGCGCGCGGGGACCGTCTGGATCGAGGTGCCGGCTCAGCCCTTTGAACCCGCCGAGCATGGACTGGTGGTGTCCCTGGCGCGGGCGGCGCTGATCCAGGCGCTGCCGCAGGCGGTTGAGGCCCGCGGCGATGCTCGAGGCAGGCTCATCCTCGCTGAGATCCTGCCGGCGGCGCGCGATGACGAGGAGGCTCGGGCGTGGCTCGCGGCGATCCCGCCCAACGTCCGGCACCTGTGCACGTTGCACGTCGACTCGCAACGGGGGTTGCGTCCGGGGCAGGTCTCGATGGCTACAGACGCATCGGCGCTGTGGAGGACGGCACTGGCGGGACCGAGCGACGCGGTGCTCACGCAGATGCAGCATCTGGATCCGACCGCTAGCGCGCCATTGGCATGCGGTCAGGTGAGGATCGCGGGTCGTGATGGCGGGGGTGGTCTGACGGCCCGCGTCCAATACGGCAGGATCCGTCGAGACCCGGTGGCCACGGCTCGCGCCCGGAGCGCGTCGGGTCGAAAGGTCGCGGAGGCGCGGCAAGCGTCGACGCGAGTCCCGCCGCCCGGCCACTTCGCCGGCCGAGACCATGACATGTACGACCGGATCGCCTCCCTTGAGGAGCTACGTGCGGGTTGGTTCTATGTGCGTCGAACCCGCAGCCAGGCGGTCGGCTCAGACCGGGTGACCGTGCCGCAGTTCGCCGAGAGGCTGGCCGAGGAGCTGCATACGCTGCGCGACGAGCTGGAGGCGGAGGCCTATCGCCCGCGCCCGCTGCGACGGCACTACCTCCCAAAACCCGATGGGACGCGCCGCCCCATCGGGATCGTGTGCGTGCGAGATCGCGTGGTTCAGGCCGCGGTCCTCAGGCAGATCGAGCCGCTGTGGGAGCCCATTTTCAGCCCGTTCAGCTTCGCGTTTCGACCCCGGCGGGGCGCTCACGACGCCCTCGACATCGCGCACGCTCGCATTGGAGAAGGGCTTCAGTGGGTCGTCACGGCCGACATTCAGAAGTGCTTTGACACGGTGGATCACGAGGTCCTTTTGCGCACTCTCGGCGCGCGGGTTCACGACCGTCGCGTGCTCCGGCTGGTGCATCGGTGGCTTGAAAACGACATCGAGGAGCTGGCCGAGCTCTTCGGCAACGACGTGGGCGTCCCCCAAGGGGCGCTCTTGTCGCCGTTGCTCGCCAATATCTATCTCGATCCGTTGGATCGCCACCTCACGGCGGCGAGATTGCCCTTCGTTCGGTACGCCGACGATCTGCTGATTTTCACGCCATCGCGCGACGCCGCCGCGGAGGCGCTGGGCGTGCTCGACGCGTTTTTGCGGACGCACCTGAACATGGCGCTTAAAGAGGCCAAGACACAGTATTCGCATGTGCGTGACGGGGTGGCCTTCCTTGGATTCGAGTTGCTCCCGGGCTCACGGCGCATCGCCTCCAAGGCGCTTGATCGCCTCCAGGCCAAGATGGAGGACTTCAGAGCCCGACTCGCCTCGGTGACCGGGCCCGGCAAAGACGCCCATGACCTGCTGGAGGAGAGGAATGCGATCATCCGCGGCTGGCGAAACTATTTTGCCGAGCGCTCGCCACCGGAGGTCACCGCCCAGCTCGCGACGCTGGGAGTGGCGATCGCTGCGGGGGAGGAGGCCACCGCGCCCCAGTGGTTGAAAGAGACCCAAGACTGGCTACTCCGAGAGCGCGTCGAGGCCATCCCAAGCGCTCGGGGCGGCGCGATGCACGACATATCGGCGGAGTACCCGGGGGCGTCAGACGAAGCCGCCGTCGAGTGCCCGCCGTCCGGTCGGGAGGACTCGGCTGCTCGTGGCGGTCGCGCACGGAGCGGCGCGGCGCGTTCGGAGTCGTCCGGGGACGACGCGACGTCAGCGCCCGATGCGCGTGACGTGATGATCGCGGATCGTCGAATGTTCATGCTGGCGCACGGCGCATACTTGACCATGAACGAAGGCGAATTGGTCGTCGTGCGCCGCCGAGTCGAGCTGGCGCGGGCCCGGCTCGAAGACCTCGACCTGGTGTTTATCCACGCGATGCACGCGCGGATGAGCGTCGAAGCCCAGGTGGCCTGTGCAGAGGCGGGCGTGCCGATGGTGATCTCCGAACGCGGCGGGACACCGGTAGCGGCCTTCGAGCCTGTCTCGTCGCGCCGCGCGGAGCTGCGCGCACGACAGGTCTTGCGACGCCACGACCCCGTCGTCATCGCGGCTGGGCTGAGCATGCTGCAGGGCAAGGTGACCAACCAGGCTGCGCTCTTGCAGTACTTCGCAAAGTACCAACGGAAAACCGGCGACCAACGCGCGCTGACATACACGGCGGCGGCCACCGAGATCCGAGCGCTGGCTCGGCGGATTGGGGGCCTCGACCCCGCAGGCGCTGGGATACGTCAGGTCGCGATGGGGCTTGAAGGGCGGGCAGCCGCCACCTATTGGCGGAGCTTTGGGTTGCTCTTGCCGGATTCGGCGTCCTTCCCCGGCCGCGTCACGCGAGGTGCTGGGGACTCCTGGAATCAATGCCTGAACTACGCCTACGGGATCCTCTACGCTGAAGTCTGGACAGCGGTCGTGTCCTTCGGATTGGACCCGTACTTCGGGATCATGCACGGGTCTACTCGCGACGAGGGAAGCCTCGTGTTCGACCTCATCGAAGAGCTCCGGGCGCCGTTTGCCGATCGAATCGTGCTCGCGTTGTTTGGCCGCGGACTCCGGCCAACCCTGGGTTTGCATGGGGTGCTGCGGACCTCCACGCGGCGGAAATTGGCGGGCGCGTTTCTCCGTCGATGGAACGGATCGCGAGTGCGGCGCGGCGGTTCACGGTTGACTGGTCGCGAGCTGCTCCATGCCCAGGTGCGCGCCCTGGCCGGGCTTTACCGCGGCGAAGGGAAGTACCGCAGCTTCCGGATGAAGTGGTAGCAGCGCCGCGCCGCAGGCTCCCGCCCATCGCGGTGGCTCAGAGGGCGGCACCCGCGGGCTGGGGTTCCTCGCACCGGTGGCCCGCGGGGCGCTACTCGGGGCCGGCGGCGGCGTGGGCTCGGGCGAAGGCGAGGTTGGCTCTTAGGGTGCGGTCGTCGGGGGATTTTTGGGCGGCCAGCTCGTAGTAGTGGGCTGCTGCGGGCCAGAGGCGCTCGTCGGCGGCGCGGGCGGCGAGCGCCCGTAGGGTGGGGAAGTCGGGGTCCAGGGCTTTCAGCGCTTGGGCCACCTCGAGGCGACGTTCGGCGCGGACGGCCGGGTTGGCGACCAGCTTCCAGCGGAGCAGCGTCTTGCGCTCCTCGACCGAGAGCAGCGCGTCGGGCGGGCGGCTCTCGCGGACGACCTGGGCCCAGCGTGCGATGAAGATGATGGGGATGAGCTGCTCGGCGCCGGGCTGCATCGCGAGGTCGCTTTCGATGAGGTGGGTGCTGAGTAAATGATGGATCAGGTGGCCGCCCAGCGCCTCGACCACGCCCCGGTCGCCGGCCTTGAGGCCGGCCATGAGCTTGTCGGCCAGCGCCTGCCCGGTGCCCATGTAGCGCTCCGGGCCCATGAATCGCAGCGAGCTGAGCGCCCACTGCTCGAAGTCGGCGTGGGCGTCGGCCAGGGTGGGGCTGCGGGTGTCGCCGGCGGTGCGCAGCTCGACCGCGCAGAACTTGGCGTAGCTGTCGAGCAGGCCCTTGAGCTCGGGGTCGTCGAGCGGCGGCGCGGCGGCGCGGCGGGCGGCGGCGATCTCGCCCAGGCGCTGAGCTTCGGCCGGGGTCGGGCGCCAGTCCGGCAGGCTCAGGTCCACGTCGCTGGGCTCGACCCGCTCGCCGCTCTTGAGCAGCCGCAGGGTCAGCGCGCCCAGGCCAGCCAGCAAGAGCAGCGCCAGCACCAGCGCCGCGGCGGGGTGGACGGCCCGCGAGCCGGTCGGGCCGGGCGGCTCGAGCGGGTCCGCCGCAGCAGCCCCGGAGACGGTCTCGTGCGCGTCAGCCATCGCCTGCGCAGCTACCACGCATTCCTTGCCCGCGCCAACCGCGATCGAGTAGAAGCACACCTCCCGGGAGGGTGCAGTGGACAGATGCTTCGGCGCCTCCGGCCGGTTGCGGGCGGCTCGACGTCGGTAGCCCGCTGCGGCTAACCGGTGGTTAGCCTCGGGGCTTCCGAACGGCTGCGCTTCGCTGCGCCTCGCCGATCCACCTCGAAACCGTCTCGGATCCACCTGAATCCCTTGTCCACTACACCCTCCTAAAACGGAGACGCCACCATGCTCATCGTCATGACGCCCGAGGCGACGGCGGAAGAGATCGCCATCGTCCTGGCCCGGGTCGAGACCCTCGGGTTCACCGCCCGCGCCCTGCCCGGGGCGCAGCGCACCGCCATCGCGGTCACCGGCAACGAGGGGCCCGTGCCCGCGGGGCGCTTCGAGTCCCTGGGCGGCGTGCGCGAGGTGGTGCGGGTGTCGGCGCCGTATAAGCTCGTCAGCCGCGAGGTGAAGCCCGAGGACACCATCATCACCTTCGCCAACGGCGTGAAGCTCGGTGGCAGCGGGTTTGAGGTCATGGCGGGGCCGTGCGCGGTCGAGTCGCGCGAGCAGATCCTCGAGACGGCGCGGGTCGTGAAGGCCGCCGGGGCGACGTTTTTGCGAGGCGGCGCCTATAAGCCCCGCACCAGCCCCTACGCCTTTCAGGGGCTCAAGGAGGATGGGCTCGAGCTGCTGGCCGAGGCCCGGGAGGCCACGGGGCTCTTGGTCATCACCGAGGTCAAGGACACGGAGAGCCTGCCGCTGGTCGCCGAGTACGCGGACGTGCTGCAGGTCGGCGCGCGCAACATGCAGAACTTCTCGCTCTTGGAGGCGGTCGGGCGGGTGCAGAAGCCCGTGATGCTGAAGCGGGGGATGTCGGCGACCATCAAGGAGCTGCTGATGGCGGCCGAATACATCGTCAACGCCGGCAACACGCAGGTCATGCTGTGCGAGCGCGGCATCCGCACCTTCGAGACGCTGACCCGCAACACCTTCGACGTGTCCGCCATCCATATGCTGCGTCATCTCACACACTTGCCGGTCATCGGCGACCCGTCGCACGGCATCGGCGTCTGGCACGGCGTGCCGGCGTTGGCGCGGGCGTCGCTGGTCGCGGGCGCTCACGGCGTCATCGTCGAGGTGCACCCAAGCCCCGCCGACGCCATGAGCGACGGGCCGCAGTCCCTGAAGCCCTACCGGTTTGAGCGGATGATGCGCGAGCTGGCGGCGATCCGCGGCGCGATGCAGGCCCTGGACGACGACGCGCCATGACGGCGGCGGGCCGCTTTTGCTGCGCGCTGGCCCTGGGATGGGGCGCGGCGGCGCTGACGGGCTGCACCTCGCCGGAGGTCGACGGCGGGGCGAGCTCCGACGTCGGGTTGCCAGGCGCCGACCTGGGATTCGCGACCGTCGACGCCGCGCCGGCGGCCGACGTGGTGCCCGAGGTCGCCGGGCCGGACGCGGGGTGTGTCGAGGGGAAGGCGTGCAACGACGGCGACCCGTGCACCTTCAACGACCAGTGCACCGCGGGCGAGTGCCGGGGCGCGCCCATCGACTGCGACGACGGGGTGCCCTGCACCGAGGACACCTGCGTGGGCGGGGCGTGCACGAACCCCATCGCGGCGGGGTTCTGCGTGCTGGACGGGGCGTGCTGGACGGCGCAGCAGGCGAACCCGCAAAACGGGTGTCAGCGCTGCGAGCCGACGCAGAACACCAAGCTGTGGTCGGCGAATAACGGCTTCCCGTGCGACGACGGCGACCCGTGCACGGGGCCGGACCAGTGCGCGGGCGGGGCGTGTGCGTCGGTGGCGCGGGTGTGCGAGGACGACGGGGACCCGTGCACGGCGGAGGTCTGCGTCGGCGGGAGCTGCGAGGCGCAGCCGCTGTCGGGCGGGCCGTGCGACGACGGCGACCCGTGCTCGACGGGCGACGTGTGCGACAAGGGCAAGTGCAAGGGCACGATCGCGAGCTGTGACGACGGCCTGGCGTGCACTGCGGACACATGCAGCCCACAAGGCTGCGTCCACACGGTGAGCGAGGGGCTGTGCGCCATCGACGGCAAGTGCTACGGCAACGGCCAGACCAACCCGAGCGACATGTGTCAGCGCTGCGACCCCGCGTTTTCGGACTCCGCGTGGGCCGGCGCGGCGGACGGCACGCCCTGCGACGACGGCGACGCGGGCACGTGGCCGGACGCGTGCAGCGGCGGGGTCTGCGCGGGCACGACGGCGCCCTGCCCGGACGACGGCAACCCCTGCACGGCCGCCAAATACACAGGCGGCACCTGCGGAATCGAGAACCTCGACGGCGAGCCCTGCGACGACGGCGACCCCTGCACCGTGAGCGAAGTCTGCAGCGCCGGCGCCTGCGCGGGCGGCACCCCGTCGGCGGCGGCGGACTGCTTTCCCGGCGAGGGCGCGCCATGCAGCTACCACACCGACTGCTACCCCTGGGGAGTGTGCGCGCGCCGTGACGGCGCCGACACGCCGGTCTGTAACCTCCCCTGCGCGGGCGAGGCCGAGTGCGCCGCCGGCCAGATCTGCACCAAGCTGCCGGGGAGCGCCAACGTGGGGTTCTGTCAGCCGCGGCCGGCCGGCCTCGCGCTGGGCGCGGGGTGCAGCGACAACGTCGAGTGCCAGACCCGGCTGTGCGCCGACGGCGTCTGTGCGGCGACCTGCCTCAACGAGAGCCACTGCGCCGGCGCCGCGGTCACCTGCCACGCCGTGGGCGATCTCGCGGTGGGCGAGATCTCGGGCGCCTGCAACGTGAACCCCGGCGGCACCTTGGGCATCGGCGCCTCCTGCTCGAACTCGAACCAGTGCGCGTCCGGGCATTGCGATAACTTGAGCGACACCTACGACCCTGGGGCGGGCATCAAGCCCGTCTGTTCCGCGCTGTGTCGGACCAAGCTGGACTGCCCCCCGCTTCAGGAGTGCAACCTCACCTTCTACTGGCCAAACCCGAACCCGCAGGCCGTGGAGTACGACCCGCAGGCCCCCTACCAGCTCTACGACGCGGTGATGGCCTGCTACACGCCGCTCGAGACCATCAACGGGAGCAAGCTCGACGGCGCGGTGTGCTCGAAGGCGTCGGAATGCCAGAGCTACAGTTGCCTGCCGCTGTTGCCCGGCTCATCGATGGCCTACTGCACTCGCTTCTGCACCAGCACGACCCAGTGCGCGGCGGGCATGGTGTGCAAGACCGACCTGATAAACCTGGTCAGCCAGTGGCTCGCAGGCGACATCGGCGTGAACCCCAACGCCTGGACCGTCGTGCGGATCTGCAAATTTCCCTGATATTATAAGGGAAATCGCGTGCGCTCCTCGCCGCCAGGACGGCCGCTGGCCTCCCGCGCGCCCCGGTCCGAGTCCGTGCCTCCATGGCAACCATCGGACCGGCGAGCAGCTCCCCGCCCGACTGAAGCGGGCTAGACCAGCTTGCGCATGAAGGCGCGGAGGCGCTCGGCCAGCGCCGGGTCCTTCATCGCGTAGGCCAGGTTGGCCTCGATGAGGCCGCCGACGTCGCCGGTGTCGTAGCGCTGGCCCTCGAGCAGGTGGCCGATCATGCCCTCTCGCTCCATCAGGGCGACCAGGGCGTCGGTGAGCTGGATTTCGCCGTTCTTGCCGGGCGTGGTCGCGGCGATGTGGCCGAAGACGCTGCCGGGCAGCACGTAGCGGCCGACGATGCCGAGGTTGGACGGCGCCTGGCCCGCGGGCGGCTTCTCGACCATGGTCCGCAGGCGGTGGCGGCGACCGCCCAGGTGCTCGCCGCCGACCATGCCGTACATGGGCTCGTGGCCCGGCGGGACCTCGACCAGCGCGAGCGTGCCCATGCCGGTGTCCTCGAAGACGTCGGCGAGCTGCCCGGTCGCCGGACGCTCAGCGTCCACCAGATCGTCAGGCAGCAGCACGGCGAACGGCTCGTCGTCGCCGATGACCGGGCGCGCGCAGAGCACCGCGTGGCCGAGCCCCAGCGGCCGGTTCTGCCGCACGCTCACGATGTCCACCATCTCGCTGAGGTGGGTGATGCGGTCGAGGAGCTCGGACTTGCCCTGAAGCGCCAGCACGTCCTGGACTTCGTAGGACACGTCGAAGTGGTCCTCAAGAGCGCCCTTGTACCGCCCGTTGATGAGCACGATCAGCTCGATGCCGACGCTGACGCACTCCTCGACGATCACCTGGATCGCGGGCTTGTTCACAATAGGCATCATCTCCTTCGGCACGGCCTTGGTGGCCGGAAGGAGACGCGTACCGAGCCCCGCGGCGGGGATGACGGCCTTGCGGATGGGCACGTCGGGATCCTCCGCGGCGAACTACTCGGACTTAGCCGCTTGCTCGGCGATCCAGGCGCGCAGCCCCTTGGTCTCGCTGACCTTGAACGCCTTCTTCTGCTTGGCGTTCAGCGCCGCGTAGGTCGCCTTGAAGGCGCGCCGTTGCTCGCGCTTGGCGGTCTTTCGTGCGGGTCCATCGAGATTTTTCGTGTTCGCCATCGCTCACTCCCAGGCGGGGTCGGGAGGGGGTTTGTACGCGATCGCTCAGGCGGCCGCAAGCTCGAATGCTCCGGCGAGAGTCCGCCGGGTTTCCTGACCGCGGCGCGCGCCCGGGATACCGTGGGCGCCACGTGAACGCGGTCTTCTTCGGTATCATCTTCGTCGCGTTCGCCACGGCGATCGTCACGGGGTCCATGGGCGCTGTCTCCCACGCCGCGCTCGCCGGCGCGCGGGACTCGGTGACGCTCGCCCTCAGCCTCATCGGCTACATGGCGCTGTTTTTGGGGATCATGCGCGTCGCCAACGACGGCGGGCTCTTGCGCGTCATGGCCCGCGCCATCCGCCCGCTGATGGTGCGCCTCTTTCCCCAGGTGCCGCCGGACCACCCGGCCATGGGCGCGATGATCATGAACATCGCCGCCAACATGATCGGGCTCACCAACGCCGCCACCCCGCTGGGCATCAAGGCTATGAAGGAGCTGGACACCCTCAACCCGCACAAGGGCACCGCCACCGACGCGATGGCGCTCTTTTTGGCGATCAACACCTCGGGCCTGGCGCTCCTGCCCAGCGGGGTCGTCACCGTCCGGGCGGCGGAGGGCTCCGCGGACCCGTGGAGCATCATCGCGCCGACCCTCTTCGCGACGATGATGTCGACCATCGCCGGCATCGCCGCCGCCTTCGCCTTTCGC
>CAZNZH010000099.1:0-11119 GCA_964577445.1 uncultured Myxococcales bacterium | reverse complement strand
TCGGTCACGCCGCTGGGGACGCGCTGCTCATCGCGCTGGGCGAGCGCCTGCGGGGCTGCGTCCGCCCGGGCGACCTCACGGCTCGGCTGGGCTGCGACCAGTTCGGCGTGCTGGTCGACCGCATCGGGGACCGCGCCGAGGCCAAGGCCGTCGCCGACCGCATCATCAGCGCGTTCTCGCTGCCCTTTCGCGTCAACGGCGTCGAGATCTTCTCGCACGTCAGCATCGGTATCGCGCTCATCGGCCCGGGGCACGGCTCAGCGCCCGACATCTTGCGCGACGCCGACGCGGCGATGCGGCGCGCGAAGGGGCTGGGCGGCTCCTGCTACAGCATCTTCGAGCCGGAGATGCGGCCGAACAACCATCAACAGGTGCGCACCGAGACCGGGCTGCGGCACGCGCTGGAGCGCCACGAGCTGCGCGTCCACTACCAGCCCATCGTGCGACTGGACTCCGGGGCGCCCACGGGCTTTGAGGCGCTGCTGCGTTGGGACCGCCCGGGCGAGGGCCTCATCGGGCCCGCCGACTTCATCCCCGTCGCCGAAGAGACCGGGCTCATCGTGCCCATCGGCTACTGGGTGCTGCGCCGGGCCTGCCGCCAGCTCGCCGAGTGGAACGAGCAGCGCGCGGGCGAGCACAAGCCGCTGACCATGTCGGTGAACCTCTCGCCCAAGCAGTTCCGGCAGCCCGATCTCGTCGAGCAGGTCGCGCGGATCCTCACCGCGACGCGGGTGCACCCCCGTTGGATCTGCCTCGAGCTGACCGAGGGCGCGGTGATGGACGACCCGGTGGCCGCGCTCCAGATGATGGAGCGGCTCAAGAAGCTGGGCGTGCGCATCAGCATGGACGACTTCGGCACCGGCTACTCCTCGCTGAGCTACCTGCACCGAATCCCCTTTGATATCGTGAAGGTAGACCGTTCCTTCATCCACGACATGGGGCCGACCGGCAACGACGCGATCGTGCGGGCCATCGTGAGCCTCGTGCAGCACCTCAAGATGGAGGTGGTGGCGGAGGGCATCGAGACAGCCCAGCAGGTGGTCAGCCTGCGCGGCATGGGGTGTCGGCTGGGCCAGGGCTTCGGGTTGGGGCGACCGCGCGACGCGCAATCTATCAGCCCTGCGGGGGGCGAGCGCGGCGGCTGGTCGGAGGCCACGATGGTGTCTCAGCTCTGGCGCGCGCACCCCTGACCGCGGCAGCCGCGCGCCTCGGCCCGAGCGCGGTGGCACCGCCGCAGAGACGCCGGATTTCTTGCCGGATGCGCGACTCGACGGCCTACTCGGCGGCGCACTCGCTGCCCCGCCGGAGTCGCCGATGTTTCGCCTCGTGTCCATCCTGCTCTTCCTGTTCGTCCTCTCCGCCGCGCCCCACGCGCACGCCGGCCGCGCGCTGGCCCTGGCGGTCTTGGACCTGCCCGCGAGCGGCCCCGAGCCCAGCGGCGAGCGCACCCAAGCCTCAAACCTCGAGGATCTGGCGGGTCACCTGAACGCGTGGTCCACCCCCGCGACCGGCTACGTCGGCGCTCAAGGTGCCGGCGACGACGCGCTGGCGCCCTGGACTCGCGCCGGGCTCGCCCTGTCGACCATGGAGGCCCCGGTCACCGCCCCCACCGCCGACAAGCGCTTCGCCGACTGGTACCAGGGGTCCGAAGCCACCCGCGACGCCGTGGCCGCGCTCTACCTGACCCACGTCGAGGCGTGCCTGATGAGCCGCGAGGCCGACGCGCGCCGGCGCTACGGCAAGGAGATCCCGGTGATCTTGGCCCTCCACGCCAACGAGCTGAACGCCGAGCGCCTGGGCGACCTGCTGACGGTCTTGGAGGCCCGCGGCTACGAGCTGGTCTCGGTCGACGAGGCCGCCGCCGGCCTCCCGCGCGGCGCCGCCCAGCGCGCCCCCTCCCCCGCCGCCGACCCCTGCAGCGAGCGGTGGTTCGAGGCCCACTGGCGCCCGCGGCTGGACGCGATCTCGGCTCTAGCCCACTGAGATCGAGGCATGGGGCGCGCCGAGAGGCGCCGCCGCCCGCGGCTTGACACCGCGTCGCCCCCACACGGAGACTTCGGGCTCACCACAGCCCGGAGCACGCCATGGCACCACCCGCCCGGAACGCCCGTCTCCTCGCGACGTGGCTCGGCGGCGCGGCGCTGCTGCTCGGCTGTGGCGACATCCATGTGCCCGGCAGCGGCGGCACCGACGTGGCAAGCGACACGGACGCCGACACGACCGCGCCGGACACCGTGGTCGTCACCCCGGGGGATCCCGTGGCCTGCGCGGCCTACTGCGACGAGGTCACCCAGATTTGCACAGGCGCTGACCAGCAGTTTTCGAGCAAATCCATGTGCCTGGACTTCTGCCACACGTGGGCGGGCCTGCCGGCTGGCGAGTCCGGCGCGCGCTCAGGCAACAGCGCCGCCTGCCGCACCTACCACGCTGGCGCCGCCGCGACGGGCGCGAAGGCCACCCACTGCCAACACGCCGGCCCCACCGGCGGCGACACCTGCGGCTCCTGGTGCGACAACTACTGCCACCTCGCGCTCCGCAACTGCACCGGCGCGCAGCAGCTCTACAAGAGCGACGGCGAGTGCCAGGCCGCCTGCGAGGCCATCGCCGCGGACGGCCAACCCACCGACAGAGAGGGTGACACCATCCAGTGCCGCATCAACAACCTCATCTTAGCCCAGACCAAACCGGGCCTCGACGCGACCTACTGCCCGCGCGGCGCCCGCGACGGCGGCGACACCTGCGCGGCTCTGGAGACCTGCGCGAACTACTGCGCCGAGGTCACCAAGAACTGCACCGGCGGCAATCAGCAGTACGGCAGCGAGCAGCTCTGCAACACATACTGCGAGTCTGGCTCCCAGATGCCCAAGGGCGCGGTCGGCAGCACGTCGGGCAACTACGTGGGCTGCCGCGCCTACCACGCGACGAAAGCCAAGGATGACCCCGGCTTTCACTGCCCCTACGCCGGGCCGACCGGCGGCAACACCTGCGGCTCTTGGTGTGATGTCTACTGTCAGCTCACCGAGACCAACTGCCAGGGCCAGTACGCGCTGTACCCAGAGACCGACGTGTGTCTGGACGTCTGTAGCTTCTTCGCGACCGAAGGCGCCCTCAAGGCCGAACAGGGCGACAGCGTCCAGTGCCGAATCTATTACGCGGGGCGCGCCGGCATGGACGGTGAGCCCTCCGCCGCCAGCCAGTGCCCGCTGGCCGCCGAGTGGGGCGGCTCGTGTCGAGACCCGCTGCCCTCGGGCTGCATCGGCGGCAAAGCCAGCACCGTCGAGGATTGCGTCTCCTGCGACGCAGCGTCCGGTGGCGCCGCCACGGCCCTGTCGGATCTCGCCGGCCTCTATGGCGGCTGCGACATCGACGCGGACTGTGTCCTCATCGACACCACCACGGGTTGCGGTGAGGGCTGCAAAGCCGCGATCAACGGCCAGTTCCAGTGGTCCTTCCAGACGCAAGTCCAGGGCATCACGGAGTCCTACTGCGCCAGCTTCGCCGGCCCCGGCGCCATCTGCACGCCGTCGGTGCCCACCTGCTCCAACACCGTGCCCAAGTGCGTCGACGGAGACTGCAAGGCCGTCTCCGCGCCCTAGCCCGCGGCCCCAGTCTCGCCAGCCTGACCCGAAGCCGCGAGCCGGCGCGTCCCGCGGTGGGCGCGGGCGGCGCGCGGGCGGCGCTAAAAATCCTCACCGCGGCTGGGGTTGGCCTCAGGCTCTCCGAACGGCTGCGAACCGCGGCGGTCTCGTCGGGACCGCCGCGGCTCCACCGGAAGCCCTCATCCCTACGCCCAGCTAGAAGTTCGTGTTCGCCTCGGCACCCGGAGCCCCGGCGCTGCCGGTGAAGCCGAGGCTCGCGCCGCCGGGCCCTGCCTGGCCCCCAGCGCCTCCAGCCAAGAAGCTGTTGGCCGTCTTCCAGATCGCAGAGCTGGCGCCGCCGGTCGCCGGCCACCGGAAGATCCCGTAGCTCGCGCCGCCGCACCCGCCGCCGCCGCCGCCACCGTGGCCGCCACCGCCGCCGGAGCCGCCGACACCCCCGCCGCGCGCGCACCACGTCTGGCTGCTGCCTTCACCCGAGGCGCCGCCCAGCGCGCCCATGCCCGCGGCGCCGCCGGACCCGCCGAGGCCGCCCGAACCGCCCGCGCCGCCGTTGCCGCGCTGCAGCGAGTTTCCGCTCAGCGCCGGGATGGCCGTGGGCGCCGCGTCGAAGGCGACGAAGATGCCGAAGCTGCCGCCGCCCGACGAGCCTCCGGCGCCTGCGGTGCCCTTGCAACCGCCGGAGCCGCCGCCGCCGCCCGAGCCGCCGATGTCGTGGCCGCCGAGGCTGGAGCAGCTCTTGCCGTCCACGTCGACGCCGCCGGCCGCGCCGCCGCCGCCGCCGCCCGAGCCGTGCGCGCCGGTGGCGCCCGCGGTGCCCGGCGCGCTGATCCAGTGCCCGCTCACCACCGATCCCGAGGCCGCCGAGCAGCCCACGCCGGCCGTGCCGGATACGCCCGCCGCGCCGGATACGCCCGCTCCCGGTGCCAGGGGGTTGGACGACGGCGGGTTGTAGCAGGCCGTGCAGCGGCTCGGGTCGGCGTAATCCTCGGTGAAGAAGCCGCTCGCCCAACCGGCGATGCCACCCGTCCCCGGCGAGCTGCCGAGTCCGGTGCTGCCCTTCGCGGCCGCCGCCGGGGCTACACCGCGGTCAGGGCAGCGCGCCTGGCCGCCGCTGCCGCCCGACAGCACGGTCCCATCAGCGCAGGTCCGCGCGCCGCCCGTGCCGCCGGCCCTGGGGTTGGTCGAGTTCGAGCAGGTGCGGTTGCCGGCGCCGTCGGTGGTCCCGACGTCGTACGCCGCCACGCCGGGGTTGCCGTTTATGCCCGCAAACCCGGAGACGCCGACGGCGCCGCCTGAACCGTTGCCGCCGGAACCGGCGAAGACCCGGTTGTGCGTGACCGACACCATCGGGCCCGCGTTGCGCAGGTAGATGGCGTAGCTGTTGGCCGCGGGCGTGTTCGCGAGGTTCGGCCCGAAGATCGTGAACCCGTCGAGGACGGTCGCCACCTGTCCGGCCGCGCCGATGCTGATAGCGCTCACCGCGCCCGGGCGCTGGGCCGTCGGGGCCTGGCCGAGGATCGCGGTCTCGAAGACGATGGTGTCGTGCAGCGTGAAGTCGCCCGAGTAGCCGCCGAAGATGCCGATCCCGGCTTTCAGCAAGACATTCTCTGAGTAAACGCCGGTGGCGACGTAGATGTCGCGCTTGGCCGGCGAGCTCGCCAAGCTCAGGGCCTTGGTGATGGTGAGGACCGGCTTGCCGAACGCGCCGCTGTTCGAATCGCTGCCGTTTTTGGCCACGAAGATGCCGAGGGTCTTCGTGCCGTCCATCCCGTCGCAGTCGGTGTCTGCGCCGTCGCCGGCGAGGTCGGGGCCGGCCACGGGGCTACACTCGCAGCCGTCGTTCTGGATGCCGTTGACGTCCAACCACCCTGTCTGACACTCAAAAGTGCAGAGCGGGACGGCGGGCGCGGTGTTGCAGACCGGGTTGGCGTGGGGCAGCGCGATGCCGAGGCAACTGACGCCGCAGGCGCCGCAGTGAGGGAGGACCGCGTACTTCCCGGCGGCATCTCTGAAGGGCTCGTCGATGCTGCCATTGCAGTTGTTGTCCAGGCCATCGCACACCTCGCTGGGGATGGTGCAGCCGCCCCAGCCGGCCAGGGTGCACTGCTCGCTGCCGTTGCAGGTGTAGGCCGGCTTGGTCGGGTCGGGCGGCGTGTAGGTCACGCTACAGGCCCGCGACAGCGCGGTGTTCGACCCGTCGCAGCTACACGAACCCGTCGCCGGGATGCACTGCTTGGACGGCTTGCCGGCCACGGTCTGGCACACGAACCCCGACGGGCACCCCGCCGTCGCCGTGCACCCCTTACCGCAGTACTTCGCGTCGGCGAGCTGCACGCACGCGGAGCCCTCACCGAGGCAGTTCGCGTCGTCCGCGCAGGGCTGGCAGATGTTTGCGACATCGGGTATGCACTGGAATTTATTGATCTTTGCGAAACCCTCCAGGCACGCGGTGACCACGCATTGCGGGACGGCGCCGCTGGCGTCGCACTCGGTGGAGGCGGCGTTGGGGAAGCCCGTCGCGCAGCTCGTGTTGCAGGTGCCGCAGTGGTCAAACGCGGTGTAGGCCCCGTCCGTCTTGAACACCTCGTCCGTCTCGCCATCGCAGTCGTTGTCGAGGAAATCGCAGGTCTCGGCGCTTGGAATTTGCCCCTGGCACTTCCACCCCTGCGAGCCAAAGCAGGTGCGGACGCCGGTGCAACTGCCGACCCCCGCCACGGTGTTGGTGCAGCTCTCGCCGATGGGCAGCGACTCATCCAAGAAGCCATCGCAGTCGTCGTCCTTGCCGTTGCAATCCTCGGCGGCGGGCGTCAGCGCGGTGCAGCCGCTCCACCCCACGGACGCGTCGCAGGTCTCGACGCCAAAGCACGCGCCAAAGGCGTTGTCGGAGGTGCAGGTCCGCTTCTGCCCAGACGCGGCGGCGTTACACGAGCACGAGCTGGTCACCGGCACGCAGCGGTCCTTGCCGCCGAGCTCCTCGCACACATAGCCGTTGGGGCACGCGTCGACCTCGCACGACGCCAGACACACCTGCTGGCCGTCGACGGGGAGACACGAGCCGCCGAAGCACTCGTCGTCGTCGCCGCAGACCTGACACGCCACATCCGGCGGCAGCGAACACTGAAACTCATTGATCTTCACGTAGCCCGGATCACAGGACTCCACGACGCAGGTGGGCTGCGCGGGCGTACCCCCGCACTTTCCGACGCCGTTTTCGATCTTGCTCGTGCAGTCATTGCCGCAGGTCCCGCAATGGGCCGTGGTGATGAAGGCGCCGTCGACCTTGAAGTCCTCGTCGGTGGCCCCGTCGCAGTCCTCGTCTCGGAAATCGCAGGTCTCGAGCGCCGGCTGCGGCCCCTGACACACGAACCCGGCCGCGCCCAGGCACAGGCGCACGCCCGGGCACGAGCCGACGCCGGGCAGGTCGTTCTGACAAGCCTGGCCCTGGATGAGGTTCTCGTCGGCCAGGCCGTTGCAGTTGTTGTCGGCGCCGTCGCAGACCTCGTCGGCAGGGATGAGCGCCGAGCAGTCCCCCCAGCCGACGTCGGGCTCGCAGATCTGCTGGCCGAAGCAGGTGCCCGAGCTGTTGTGGCGCGAACAAGCCCGCTTGTTCCCCGCGTCGCCATCGAGGCACGCGCACGAACCCGACAGCGGCTCGCAGCGCTTGATACCGCCGCCGAGATCCACGCACTCGAAGCTGTCCGGGCACGCGTCGAAGGCGCCGCAGGGCTGGGTGCAGACCTTCACGCCATCGAGGGTCGCGCAGGTCCCGCCGAAGCAGTTCGCGTCGGTCGCGCAGGCCTGGCAGCCGATCTGGGGCGGCAGCTCGCACTGGAAGTCGTTGATCTTCACGTAGCCCGCGTCGCAGGTGTCGACGACGCACACCGGCACGCTCGGGGTGCCACCGCACTTGCCGACGCCGTGCGGGACCTTCACCGCGCAGTTGTTGCCGCAGGTGCCGCAGTGGGCGGTGGTCGTGTATTTGCCGGCGAACTTGAAGGGCTCGTCCGTCGCGCCATCGCAGTTTTCGTCCTTGAAGTCGCAGGTCTCCTCCTTGGGCTGCGGTCCTTGGCAGACGAACCCGGCCGCGCCGGCGCAGATCGTCACGCCCGGGCAGCTCCCGACGCCGGCCACCGTGTTGAAGCAGGCCGTCCCCTGGGAGAGCCCGTCGTCCAGCACCCCGTTGCAGTCGTTGTCGACCCCGTCGCAGATCTCCGCCGCGGGCACCGGCGCCGAGCAGTCGCTCCAGCCCGTCGCCGCCTCACAGGTTTGTGTGCCGAAGCAGGTCCCGACAGCGTTTTTCTGCTGGCACCCGCGCACCTGGCCGGCCGCCGCCGCCGTGCAGGCGCACGAGCCGGTCGTGGGCGAGCAGCGCTCGACGCCCGCGCCGATGTCGGTGCACTCAAAGCCCGCGGCGCACGCCCCGCCGGCACCGCACGGCGACGCGCAGACCTCCTGTCCGTCCACGGTGATGCAGCTACCGCCGAGGCAATCCCCGTCCGATCCGCAGGGCTGACAGCCCAGGTCGGGCGGGACCGCGCACTGGAAATCATTGAGCTGGACGTAGCCTGGATTACAGCTCTTGACCACGCAGACCGGCGACGCCGAGCTGCCGCCGCAGGTCCCGACCCCATGCGCGATCTTGGTCGTGCAGTCGTTGCCGCAGCTCCCGCAGTTCGCGTCGGTCGTGAAGCCGCCTGAGGCGTCCTTGAACGTCTCGTCGGTCAGGCCATTGCAGTCATTGTCTTTGAAATCGCACGTCTCGATCTCGGGCTTGGGACCTTGGCACAGCACGCCCAGCGCTCCGACGCAGATGGTGACGCCGGGGCAGGATCCCACGCCCTCCACCACGTTCTCGCAGGCCTCCCCGCTAGGCAGATCCTCATCGGCGAACCCGTCGCAGTCGTTGTCCGCGCCGTCGCAGATCTCTTCGCTCGCCGGCTGCGCCGTACAGCCGACCCAGCCCGTGGCCGGGTTGCAGACCTCTTGGCCGCTGCACGTCCCGACCTCGTTGGTCACGAGGCAGGCGCGCGTCTTGCCCGCCGATTTCGCCGTGCAGGTGCAGGACCCGCTGAGCGGCAGGCACCCCTCGCCCCCGCCGTCGAGCGCGGCGCAGGCGTAGCCCACATCACAGGCGGCCTCGGCTCCGCAGGGGGCCGCGCAGACCTGCTGGCCGTCCAGCGCCACGCAGCGCCCACCGAAGCAGGCGCCGCTGTCAGCGCAGGGCTGACACCCCGTGTCGGGCGGCAGGATGCACTGGAAATCATTGGCCTTGAAGTAGCCGTCTTCACAGGTGTCGACCACGCACACCGGCGCGCCGGTCTCGCTGGCGCACCGGCCCGTGGCGTGGGCGAACTTGGTCGCGCAGGCGTTCGAGCAGGTGCCGCAGTGCTCATCGAGGCTGAACACACCTGCCGCGTCGGTGAAGTCCTCGTCGGTCAAGCCGTCGCAGTCGTTGTCCTGAAAGTCGCAGGTCTCCACCGCCGGCAGCGGCCCCTGGCAGACCTCGCCTTGGGCGCCCAGACAGGCGAGCTTGCCGGGACACGCGCCGACGCCCTCGAGCTCATTGGCGCAGCTCGCCCCCACGCTCACCCCGTCGTCGACCACGCCGTTACAGTCGTTGTCGACGCCGTCGCACACCTCGGCCGCCGGCTCGCCGGCCGAGCAGCCGCTCCAGCCGACCTCGGGGTCGCAGGTCTCGACGCCGAAGCAGGTGCCGAGGCCGTTGGTCTGGGTGCAGGTCCGCTGCTTGCCCTCGTTGGCGGGGTTACAGCCGCACGAACCGGTGACCGGCGCGCAGCGATCTTCGCCGCTGGCGACGGGCTGACACGCGTCGCCGGCCGCGCACACGCCGCCTTCGCCGCAGGGCTCAAGACACACCGACTGCCCGTCCAACTGCTCGCAGGTGCCCACCAGACAGCTCGAGTCGTCAACGCACGGCTGGCAGCTCACATCGGGCGGCAAGATACAGGAGAAGTCGTTTTGCTGAATGTAGCCCTCGTCGCAGGCCGCGACGACGCAGGTGGGTCCGGCCGCGGTCACGCCGCACGTCGCCGTCGCGTGTTGCAGTTTACCGTTGCAATCGTTGCCGCAGGTGCCGCAGTGGGCCTCGAGGGTGAAGCCGCCCTCCCCCTTGAAATCCTCGTCGATCTCGCCGTCGCAGTCGTTGTCCTTGAAGTCACAGACCTCAAGCTGGGGGACCGGGCCCTGGCAGACCCACTCCTGCGGGCCGAAGCAGCCCAGCACGCCTGGGCAGCTCCCCACGCCGTCGACCGTGTTCTGGCAGGCCCCGCCGCCGACGAGGCCCTCGTCCACCAGCCCGTTGCAGTCGTTGTCTTTGCCGTCGCAGACCTCGACCGACGGCTGCGGAGCGGAGCAGTCGCCCCAGCCTTCAGCCGGCACACAATCCTGAAACCCGAAGCAGGTCCCGAGGGCGTTGGCAGCGGTGCAGGTTCGTTGGCCGAGGTCCTGCTCGACGTTGCACGTGCAGCTACCCGTATCCGGCTGGCAGAAGGTGCCCGCGATCGCGCCGGTGCTGTCCGCCACGCATGAATGACCCTTGGGGCACTCGCCGTCGCCGGCGCAGGCGAACCCACAGAACCTGCCGCCGTCGATGGCCAAGCACGCGCCGCCGGTGCACTCAAGCGAGTTCACGCAGGGGCTGCAGAGCTTCTTGATCCGTGGCAGGCACAAAAACGCCACGTCCTGCCCGGAGGTCGACACGGACTTGCAGTCAAAGCCCGCCGGGCAGTCCTGCTCGCAGGGTTTGGTGCAGATGTAGCCCTCCGGCCCCTCGACGCACCACCCCGAAAGGCAGTCGACGTTGCCCTGACAGCTCGCCCCGAACTCGCCGGTGCCCGGGATGCGGCTGTCCTGGCTGATGTCGCGGCCGTCGGACTCGGCATCGCCCAGCCCTTGAGTGTCCACGTCACCGAGCGAGGTCTCGGTGTCCACCGGGCCGCCGTCGCCCCCGTCAAGGCTCCCGCCACCGCATGCGGAGACCAGGGCCAAGGCAGAGCCCCACGCAACGACCCACGCCCGCGCTCGCTGCGTACGCATCGTCTATCCCCTCAGCCCTCGGCTGCGAGGGCCTGCTATGCCCGTGAAGGCGTTCCCATGCCCGCAGCGTACCACGCCTGATTTGCCGATACATCCAGTGGTCGGAACCCTGAGTCCACCACCTGTTCCGGCGTTCGCCCGCCGATCGTGCGGCGCCGCCGCGCAGCGACGTGGAAGTGGAGGGCGGCGGAGTCGTTTCCGATCCGCCGCCCCCCGACAATGAACCCCAGCATCGGGGGGAGTACCCTCGAGCCGCTGGGACTCTTGGGTGGTGACGCGGGGCTCATTGGTAGGTGACCGCTGCGGGCGCTTTGGCGGGGGGCGTCGCTTTTTCGAAAAGCGAGGCCGGCCAGACGGCGCGCCGAGCCGTCGCCGACGTGCCGGTCGAACACCGAATGGGCGCCGACCGGCGAAACCCGACCGGGCGAGCGCGCGCGCTGCCCATTGGGGAGCGCGCGGATGTT
>CAZNZH010000098.1:0-11202 GCA_964577445.1 uncultured Myxococcales bacterium | reverse complement strand
ATCTGGGTCACGCGCCCGTAGCGGCCGTTGATCTCGATGAGGTCGCCGATGACGAAGGGGCGGTCCCAGAAGATGAAGATGCCGCTGATGATGTTCGACAGCGCGTCTTTGGCCGCGAACCCGATGGTGAGGCCGGCGACGCCCAAGCTGGTGAGCAGCGAGGTGGTGTCGACGCCGATCTGGGCCAGGGCGGCGACGAGCCCGATGGCGAGGAGGGCGTACTTCAGCAGCGTCAGGATGAAGGCCCGGGCGGTGTCGTCGAGGTGGCTGCGGCGAAGCAGCGCGCCGACCGCGCGGCCGATGACGCGCCAGCTCGCGTAGAATAACGCGAAGGTGATGATCGCGATGAGCAAGTCGGGGAGGAGATCGCCGAAGAGCTTGTCGGCCATCGCGGCCGGGGAAAATAGCTGTCCGAGTCGCTCCATGAACCGGTCCACTCACACCTCCGCGCCGGGTCCACAAAGGGAAACGGACTCGGCGGGCTGGCGAAACACCGCGGGGGCCGCCACGCGACGCGCGTAAGCGGCCGTCAGAGCTGCGCGGTGAGCCAGGCGCGGACGGTGATGGCGCCGTCTTGGCGCGTGCAGGTGAGCTCGAGGTCCACGGTGCGCGCCGCCTCGTCGCGGGACGCCACGGCGGCGGTCATCGTCAGCACTTCGCCCGGAAACACGGGGTTTTGCCAGCGGATGCGCACCCGGCGTACGCGCTCGGGCCCGACCCAGGCGGCCGCCCAGGCGCTGAGCGTCCCCGCCGGCCACATGCCGACCCCCAGCGGCGCCGGAAAGCCCGCCGCCTTGGCGAAGGGCTCGTCGTGGTGCACGGGGTTCATGTCGCCCGACGCGCCCTGGTAGCGGACGAAGTCGGTGCGCGTGATGGGGCCGACGGTCATGGGCTCGGGGCCCGCGCCGACGGCCAGGTCCTCCCAGGTCGGCGCCGTGGAATTGGCGGCGCTCACGTCGCCTCCTCCGGCGGTTTGGAGGTCTCGACGCCCGTCAGCCGCGCCTCAGCGACCAGCTCGCCCGCCCTATCGCGAAACTCCGTGACCATCACCGCGAAGGTCAGCGTCCCGCCTTTGCGGCCGTCCTTGTCGTAGATGCGCTCGATGCGCGAGCTGCACACCAGCCGGTCGCCCGCGCGCGGCGGCGGCCCGTGGAAGATGTACTCCTGCTCGGCGTGCATCCCCCGCTCCTGGCTCATGGCGACCTCATCCCACGGGTTCGAGCCGGGCACGCCCGCCTCCCAGAAGAACTGAGTCGTCAAAAACGTAGGCGGAACCAGGGGATTTTCGCCCTCGTGGAAGGCCGGGTGCGTCGCCCCGACGGCCCGCGCGAACTCGCGCACCTTCCCCCGCTCGATGTCCATCTCGAAGGGGACGCCGGTGGCACCTTCCGCTCTGCGGTCGACCACGAAGACCCCCTAGGCGCGCTGGCTGGAGACCGAGATCACCTCGCCGGTGAGGTAGCTCGACAGGTCGCTGGCCAAAAAGAGCATGACGTTGGCGACCTCCCAGGGCTCGGCCGCGCGGCCAAACGCCTCCCGCGCCGTCAGCTCGGCCAGCAGCTCTGCGCTCGTGACCTTCTCCAAAAAAGGGTGCATCGCCAAGCTCGGCGCGACCGCGTTGATGCGCACGCCCGCCCCAGCGGCCTCGACCGCGGCGCAGCGCGTCAACGCCATCACGCCCGCCTTCGCCGCCGCGTAGTGCGACTGCCCGGCCTGCGCGCGCCAGCCCAACACCGACGCGTTGTTCACGATGACGCCCGCCCGCCGCGGCAGCATCAGCCGCAGCGCGGCCCGCATGCAGCGCATCGTGCCGGTGAGGCTCACGTCGATGACCCGGTGCCACTGCTCGTCTTCCATCTCGGCCAGCGTCGCGGTCCCGCCGAGCCCAGCGTTGTTCATCAAGACGTCGACGCCGCCTGCCTCTTCGGCGGCCCCAAAGAGCGCGTCCACCTCGCCCTGCTCGGTGACGTCGCAGCGCACGGTCAGAGGGCGCCCGCCCGAGATCGCCTCCAACGCGTCGGCCGCCTCGCTCAGACGCCGCTCGTGGATGTCGCTGATGACCACGGTCGCGCCCTCCTCCACGCAGCGTTTGGCGACCGAAAAGCCGATGCCGCCGCCCGCCGCCGCCGTGACCACGACGCGCTTACCGCGCAAGAGCCCCCGAGGCTCGGGGTAGGGCGGGGCGACGTTGTGTGTGCTCATGGCTGGCCTTTGGGGTCGGCGACGCGCGGCCCTTTGGGCAGCCCCAGGCCGCGCTCGCCGATGATGTTTCGCTGGATCTCGTTGCTGCCGGCGTAGATGGTGTCCGACCGCGAAAACAGAAAGAGGCGCTGAAGCGCGGTCAGCTCGCCCTCGCCTGGACCTTCGGCTATCTCGGCGTCCGGGCCCAGCACGTCCATGGCGAGCTTGCCGAGGTCGCGGTGCCAGGTCGCCCAGAAGAGCTTGGTGACCAGCGCCTCGCGGGGCTGCTCAGCGCGGGAGCTGATCATCCGCAGGGCCTGTAGGCGCATCACGCGCAGCCCCGACCAGGCGTGGGCGATGCGCTGGCGGACGAGCGGATCTCGGGCGGCGCCGTTTTCCTTGGCCGCGGCGATGATGGCGTCCAGCTCGTGCTGAAACGCGAGCTGCTGGCCCAAGGTCGAGGCCCCGCGCTCAAAGGCCAGCGTACCCATGGCCACGCGCCAGCCCTCGCCGGCGCCGCCGACCACGTTCGCCGCGTCGGTGCGGGCGCCGTCGAAGAAGACCTCGTTGAACTCGCTGGTGCCGGTCATCTGCACGATGGGCCGCACGGTGATCTCGGGCTGGCGCATCGGGACCAGCAGGTAGCTCAGGCCCTTGTGGCGGGCGGCGCTGGGGTCGGTGCGGCACAGCACGAAGCACCAGTCCGCCCAGTGAGCGCCCGAGGTCCAGGTCTTCTGGCCGTTGAGGACCCACCCATCGCCGTCACGCACCGCGGTCGTCCCGACGCTGGCGAGATCACTGCCGGCGTTGGGCTCGGAGTAGCCCTGACACCACAGCTCCTCGCCGCGCAGGATCGGGGGCAAAAACCGTGACTTCTGCTCGCCTGAGCCGAAGGCGATGAGCGTCGGGCCCAGCAGGGTCTCGCCCATATGGCCCAGGCGGCCCGGGGCGCGGGCGCGGGCGTACTCCTCGTTGAAGATGACCTGACGGACGAGGCTCTCCTCGCGACCGCCGTAGATCTTGGGCCAGCCGAGGCCGATCCAGCCCGCGCGGCCCAGGTGCCGCTCCCAGGCGAGGCGCTCGTCGTGGACCGCCTCCTCGTCGCCGGGCCCGCCGCGGCCGCGCACGACGGCGAACTCGCCGGCCAGCGCCGCCTCGAGCCAGTCGCGGGCCTCGGCGCGGAAGGCCTGGTCGGTTTCGGAGAATCGCAAATCCATTGGCGCACCTACTCGATTCGGGCGGCGGGTGAAGCGTGCGCTAGTCGCGCACCGCGCCCGCCGAAGTCAGACCTCCAGGGCCAGCTTGCCGGGCTTGTCCCCGCTGAAGCGCAGCATCGGCGCGTCGTAAGAGCGCTCGATGCCGATGACGATGTGTTCCCGTGTGATGAGGCGGCCGCCGGCGAGCCAGGCGGGACCCGCGGCGTCGCGGTCCTGGTGGCCGAAGGTCGAAGAGCCCTCCATCCGCGCGCGTTTCACGATGAGATTCGGGTAGTTGGACGGTCCGGCGGCGCGGCCTTCGACGTTGTATCAGGAGATGGCGCCGCGCGTACATCCAGCCGCGCATGGCGGGATCGAGGGAGATGTAGCGGGCGCGGACGCGGACCTCGCCCAGCGCCAGGTCCCCAAGGCCGGCCTCGATCAGCTCGGAGCCGTCGTGCCGAGGGAGGCCCAGCGGGCGCTGGCGCAAGAGGAGCTGTCGGTCGGTGACGGGGACGCCGACCGGCTCTTCGCCAGGCGTCGTCGGGGGTCTTGCGGGGGCGGTCACAGGCCGATCTCCGCGGCGATGAGCTCGCGAAGGGCGTTGGGCGTGCCCAGCAGCGCCTCGGAGGCGCGGGCGCGCTTCAACCCGATGTGGGCGTCGTGCTCCCAGGTGAAGCCGATGCCGCCGTGGATCTGGATGCACTCGGCCGCGGCGCGGTAGCTCGCCTCGCTGCACCAGGCTTTCGCGAGAGACGCGGCGACAAAGGCCTCGCCGGGGGCGAACTCGGTGGCCCAGGCGGCGTACCAGCTCGCGGCGCGGGCGGACTCGACGTCCACCAGCATGTCGGCGCAGCGGTGTTTGATGGCCTGAAAGCTGCCGATGGGGCGGCCGAACTGGACGCGGGTCTTGGCGTAGTCCACCGACATGTCGAGGCAGCGCTCGGCGACGCCGACCTGTTCGGAGGCCAGCGCGGCGCGGGCGCGGGCCAGGACGCGGCTCATCAGAGCGTGCGAGCCGCCCCGCTTGCCGAGGATCTCGGTGGGCGCGACGTCGACGAACGCGGATGTGTCGAGGGAGAGGTCGATTCGGGCGAGGCGGCGCGTGCGGTCCATGGTCGGCAAGGGCGTGCGGAGGACGCCGGGGTGGTCGCCGGGGACGACGGCGATGATGGAGAGGCCCGGTTGATGGAGGCGGGCCGGCAAGATCAGGAGATCGGCGGTGTGGCCGTCGATGACCTGCTCGACGACACCCATGACTCGGTAGGCGCCGCCCGATTGCGGGAAGGCGAAGAGGCCGGACTCGCATGGGTCGTCAGGTGGGCCAAATGCCACAGTCGCGGTCAGCTCGCCCGACGCGATCTTCGGCAGCCAGCGCGCCTTCTGCGGCTCGTTGGCGCCCAGCACCAGCGCGTTGGTGGCCAGGGCGACGGTCGACAGCACCGGCGCGCAGGCCAGCGAGCGCCCGAGCTCTTCCATCAACGGCGCCAGCGAGGTCGGGCCCAGGCCGAGGCCGCCGTACCGCTCGGGGACCAGCAGCGCCGTGACGCCCAGCTCGCCCGCCAGCCGCCGCCACAGCGCCGGGTCATAGCCGCGCTCGGTCGCCATGGCGGCCCGGACCGCCTCGGGCGGAGACCACCGCTCGAGCACGCGCCGGGCTGTGCGCTGGAGTGCCATCTGCTCGTCGTCAAGGGCGAAACGCATGGGTATTTCCTGACTATGCGGTGCGGACCCGGTCGATGAGCACCACGGGGTCGAAGGCGTCGTCGCCGATGTTGGCGACCCTGCGGGCGGTGCCCTCGACCCGCGTCGGGGTCAGGCTGGCTCGGAGTCCGGCCTGCCGCTCCGCACGGCGAAGACGGCGGCCCCCGGCGATGTTACACGGGGCGCCCCGCGTCATCTATAGCCCATACTTGGCCACCAGGCCCTTGAGGCTATTGAACACGGCGCCGAAGGGGTGCTCCGAATCGACCGCGCAGCCCTGGATGCCGAGCTGCACGATGGGGTCCTGCACGTACCAGGTCAGCGCGAAATCGACGCCGTAGTCGAGCAGCAGCGGGCACGCGGGGTCCGGCGACTCCATGGCCGCCAAAAACGCCGCGTCCTGAAGCCTGGCCTCGAACGCGTCGTAGTCCGCCTCGCTCATCGTCGCCGAGCTCACCGTCCCGTCCGCGTCCACCAGGAGCCCACCGCCGACGCTCACCGTGGTCTTCGTCGAGCAGGTCGACGTGCCCGGCTCGCACAGCCCGTGGGACTCGGTGACCGTGAAGTCGACCAGCTCGGGCTTGACCTCGCAGGTCCCCGCGTCGCGCCAGGCGAGCACCTGCCCGGCGCCCTCGGTGATGTAGCCGTAGTAACGCGCCATCCAGTAGGGCTCGGACAGATCTCGGCCTGGCGATTGCTTGCGGCCGCCATCGCCCGACGCGCCCACGGTGAAGGGGCTACGCTGCCACATGAAGTCCGCGTAGCCGCGAAGTCGCGGTGGCAGCCCGTCGTCGGCGAGGCCGTTCGTGCATTTCCCGTCGGCCATGACGCACTCCCCGACGCGGCCGTCGCACTCGTAGCTGATGATGCCGCCCTCGGTGTCGATGCCGAGCACGGAGCCGTCGCCCTCGCACTGCTCGCGCTGCGCCTCGGACGGGCAGCGAAATCCGATGCCCTCGCTCTGCATCGCCGTCGCGATGGCGCCGCGGTCGAGGGCGTAGGTGCGCCGCGGCGAGTCGATGACGTCGCCGCCACCGCCAAAGCGCTCGAGGTTCAGCACGGCCATCTCGATGGCGGCCTGCCGGCCGGAGAGCTCCGCGTCGGTCCCGCTGCTGGCGTACATGATGTTGAACTTCGAACTGTTATGATTATACAGGGCTTTTTGCCACATCTCCTCTTGCATCGCCCGCACCATGGACGTGCGCAGCGCGGAGTCGGGCAGCATGGTGATGAGCTGCCAGTGGGTCCCGTAGGTGATGTGGTCGCCGTAAAACTTGAAGCACCAGTCCGGCAGCCGCAGCGACTGCATGGTCAGGGCGACCTCGTCGGCGCGGATCGGCCCGAGCAGGTCGTCGCGGAGGAAGTCGAGGTAGGCGTCGTCGCCGGTCATCCACCAGACCGTCACGGCGAGCTGGATCATGTGGCTGGCGTCGCCGCCGCGGATGGAGGGCGCGTAGATGTGGTCGATCTGGGTCGGCGTGATGTCGGCGGCGTCTTGCTGGAGATCGGCGGCCAGCTTGAGCACGCCTGGGAGGAAGTCGCTCTCGTCGGCGTCGAGGATGAGGGTCGGGACGGTCGGCGGGCCGTCGGGGCAGGACGTGTCGAAGCCCGCTTGGTTGCCGTTGTTGATGCCGCGCAGGACGAACGCGACGATGGTGTCGAGCTTGGTCCGATCGATGTCGTCGGGGTCGAGGTTGAGGGCGCCACCGGCGAGGAATCCCGAGAGGAGCTCGAGGAGCTCGGGGCTGTCCTGGAGGTGGCGCAGCTCGATGCGCTCGAGGCGGTTGAGGTAGCAGCGCATGTGCTCGACGATGCGGGACTTGAGCGCGTCGTCTTTGAGCAGCGGCAGGACCAGCGGGAACGCGACCATCGGGCCGGTGTACTGGTCGATGGAGGGGTGGCCGTGCCAGTAGGGGACGACCGGCAGGGTGGTGCCGTCGGGTTGGGGCAGGCCGTGGAGGTAGACGGGTGACAGGTCGGGGGCCGCCTCGGGCTTCAGCATCGGCATGTCGCGGTGGCCCAACTGGCCAGGCCAGTGCTGGATGAAGTCGCGGTCGGTCGGTCCGCCGTCGGCCATATAGAGGAAGTGATAGCGGGAGAGGTAGCCGGGGACGCCCGTGACGTCGAACTTGGTGAGCATGGTGCGGACGCCGGCCTCGACGCGGGCGTAGTCGGCGTCGGTGCCGGTCTGCATGTAGCGGTAGATGTCGGCGGTCAGCGCCACGCCGGACCAGATGGCGGAGTCGCCCTCGCCGTCGTAGCGGGCGAGCTTCGCGGGGTCGCCCCAGACGGACTCCGGGGTCTCGGGGGGCATGGCCTGGTTGAAGACGGGCTCGGCGGTCTGGCCCTGGGGTGACGCGTAGAGGTCGTGCCAGCGGTCGTAGAGGAAGACCCGGCGGAGCAGCGGGTCGGGGTCGTCGACGAAGGCGGCGGCCTCGGTGTCGTAGATGTCGCAGCGCTGAAGCGTCCCGCCGAGGCAGCGCTCCTCTTCGTAGACGCCGCAGCTCACTTTGGGGCTCTGGGCGAGGAGGTCCGCGGGCGGGCCGGGGAGGGTCGGGCTGACCTCGAGCTCGAACGGCGGGGGCAGCTCGGCGTCTGCGTCTGCGCCCGCGTCCGGGTCTGCGTCCGGCGCCGCGTCTGCGTCCGGCGTCGCGTCCACGGAGCTGTCGGAGTCTGCGGTGCCGTCCGGCGTCGCGTCGGCTGCGGTGTCGCGGCGGACATCGGCGCCGGTGTCCGTGCCGGCGTCGGCGTCGGCGGTCGCGCCGCCGTCAGACGAGCAGGCGGCCGCGGTGAGGAGCCAGCAGGTGGCGACGAGCAGCAGGGTTTGGGAGCGCGAGAACATCGGCGGACCTTCGGGGCGGAGGGGGGGAGGCCATCGTGCGTTCCGGGCGTTCGCGACGCAACACGGAATCGCTGAACCCGTCGTGCCGCAGCGGGCGAAAATCCCCTGGGGTGCGCTGACCGCGGATCGGGGTGGGGTGACCCCACCGTGGTGGTCGCGAGGTGAGCGGGCAATCGGACAGGACGATGCTCGAGATCGGCAGGTGCTGCCTGGGCGATCGAGGGTCTCGCGTGGGCTCACGGGCACCTGTCCCACCTGTCCCACGAGGTGTCTCACGGGGGCTGGACCGCGCTGGATCCGATCTTGCTCAAGGCTTCCGCACCCGCTGGCTTCCACGGGCAAGCATCCCGCCCACACTCAGCCCCAGGACTTCACCGATGACCCAGCTCCATCCCGTCGTCACCTCGTCCCCCGCGTGGCCCACGCACACCCCCACCGCGCACCGGCCAAGCCGAGATCTCCTCCGCTCGCTGGCGCCCCTGGCCGCGACCGGCCGCGAGCTCGGCCACGAGCTCGACCCCGACTGGCGGCTGCGGCCCGGCGAGCGCTTCGCGATGGCCGTCGGGCTGCTCTGGGCGTGGCAAGCTGGGGTCGAGCTGGCGTCCGACCCCCGACGCCAGCTCGCGGAGGCCCTCTTTGGCGGTCTGCCGCCGGCCGTGAACGAGGCGATGGCGCCGTGGTGCTTTGAAGCGTGGCGCGTCATCCCGGACGCGCGGGGTCCGGGTGCCATCGTGCGCTCGCTGGCGGGCGGCGAGGTCAGCTACCGGGTCGAGCGCGTCTGCGTTCTGGGGCCATTGGGCCACCAACCCGCCGTCGCCCCGCGCGGGACCTGCCTTGGTTGGCTCGTCCCGCTGGGCGACCAGCCCGCGCTGTTGAGCTTCTACCAGCCGCGCGGCCGGCGACTCGGCCGCCTGCGCGAGCTGCTCGCGGACGACGAGGGCGGCATGCAGTTCAGCCTGGGTGTCCCGTCGGACGCTCACGCCCTGCACGCGCTCCTGGGCACGCTGGCCTTCGACCTCGTCGCGGACTGACGCGCCAGGAGCGTGCGCGGTCCTGCACGACCGGGGCGTCGGTCGACCAAGACCGGCGCTTGGGGCAGCCATCCCTGAAGTCGCCTGCGCTGGCGGCTTCAGGCTGGCCCTGGCGGAGCCGTCTGACGGCGGCGGGCGCTGCCCGTGCCGGCCCTCGTCGAGCTCGCCCCGATTCCCCCCTCGCTCTTCAACCGGGCCTATGTGAACATGGGAATGGTCCGAGCCCAGGGCAGCACGTGACGTCACCATCCCATCAAATCGCTATACGTTTGCTGGCTCTCTTCGCGATCGCCTGGACCGGGGGCGCCGCCCTGGCGAGCACCGACGCAGCGCCGGAGCTCCCCGGCGGATTCGATTGCGCATCCGCCGCCGAGTCGCTGGGGTATCCGGGGGCGAAGGTCGAACAGTGTCGCGAGCTCTTCCCCGCCTTTTACCGGGTGGTGCTCAGCGGCGCGGGGTTTCCCGCCGGCCACCAAGAGGTGGTGGCCTTCGTGTGGGAGGGCGACCGCCGGTCGACAGCGACGGGTTATGGCGCGCTGTCGGCGTACCTGACCCGAACGCGCCTGCTCGATCGCCCCAGCCTGAACGCGTGGAGCTTCTCGGTCCTGCTCGACGCGCTGAGCGCCATGCCGCCCGGTTTTGTGGGCGCTGACCTCACGGCGACCGTCGGAGATCTCGCCGGTGGGCTCACCGCGAAGCCCTTCAGCGCGACGCTGATTCGGCCTGACTACCGCGCGCCGGCTCCGCAGAACCCTGACGATCCGCCCACGCCGCCTGGCGGTGTGACCCGGCCGCGCGGCGCGACGCCTGGCGCGACGGCTCCCGCGCCCGCAAGTCCCATCGGCAGGGTGCCGATGCCCGGCGGGCTCATCGGCCGAGCGACGCTGACCGCGACCGAGGACTACCGATTCACCTGGACCGTCGACACGCGCCAGTCTCCCAGGCAGCCCTGGGTGAGGGTCTCCACCGAGCGCTTCTGAGCCGCGGTGCTCCCCGGCGGCGCGTCGCGACCGCGTCAGGGGACGATGAGGCGGAAGCTGGCCCAATCGTCGGTGGGGTGGGACTGGCGCACGCTCGCCTGGGCGCGCCTCAGGGCCGCGGCCGGGTCGTCGCGGAGCGCATCACGACCGTTCGCGTAAAGCGCGACCGAAAGCGCCGCCGCCAGACCGTCATCGACGGGGCGAGAGGCCGCGATGATCGCCTGAGCGCCCGCGATGGCGAAGGCCTCGGCCAGCCCCAAGGTCGCCCCAGGGCCGCCGCGGTCGCTGCGCCCGGTCTCGCAGCCCGACAGCACCACGGTCGCCGGCACGCGCGCCAACGCGAGGATATCGCCGACCGTCAGGCGCTGTCCGGAGGCCAGCCCGAGGGCGCTCTCCCAGCCGCCCAGGCCGCCGAACCACCCGTGGCCCGCGAAGTGGAACAGCCCCACGCCGGGGAGACGATCTTGCACCGCAGCGAGCGTCGCTGACGCAGCGTCCATCACGGCTGGCGGCTCACCGTCGCGGGTGAGCAGCTCGCGCACCGCGTCCACCTCGGCGCGCGCGCCTGCGAGATTGCGCGCCGGGTCGGCCACCACGAGGGCGGCCGGGCCGGCGTTCGCGGGCGCGCCCGGCAGGTGGGGCAGGTCCACGGCGTACTCCACCGACATGCGGGCGCCCAGGGGCGCGCCGTCCCAGGGCAACGCGTGGAAATCGACCTCGCGGAGCGGCCCGTACGCCAGAACCCGAAGGCGCGTGGCCGCCCCGATCTCGGCGCGAAAGGGCTCGAGCAGCGCCTCGGTGATCGCGTCGGCGCGCTCGGGCAGCGCGTCGATGTGCGTGGCGCGGACGGCGCCGGCGGTCGCGGCGAACATCCACCACCCGCGACGGCCGGGGTGGGCGAGGAGCGCCAGCTCGCCCGGCTTCGCCACGGGCCCGACCGCGGTGGGGGCGGCGGGGCCCACGATGGCCAGGGCGTCGTCGAGCACGCGGCGCAGCTTACGTTCGCGCTCGGCCCGCGCGTCGGCCGCGGCCGCGCGGCGATCGGCAGCGAGCTTCCAGTCCTCCTGGGCGGCCGCGTCCAGCGCCTGGCGCTCGGCCCGCCACGCGGCCACGGCGGCCTCCCAGCGCGCCCGCGCTTCGGGCCCGAGTGCCGACAGCGCCCGCAGCCGCCGCAGCACCACGACCTCGCGAGCCCGCGAGCGCCGCGCGACCGCCAACGCCTCCTCCGGTCGCTCCAAGCGCAGCAGCAGGTCCACATGGTCTCGAGG
>CAZNZH010000097.1:0-11214 GCA_964577445.1 uncultured Myxococcales bacterium | reverse complement strand
CGGGGGCTTCGGCGAGGCGGTCGAAGGCGCGGCGGAGCGGGCGCGCGGCGGGGCCGAGGGCGGCGAGGACGGCGTCTTGGCCGCGGGCGACGCCGGCGCGGCGCAGGGCGAGGTCAGCGCGGTCACCGGCGAAGGGGTCGGCGGCGTATCCGGGCAGCCCGGCGCGGGCGCCGAGATCGAGGAGATCGACCGCGCGGGCGGCGGAGAGCTCGCCGGCGAAGGCGTCGACGAGGCCGGTGATGAGGCGCATCACGGGGGCTGAAGTGGCGGGGCCGCGCTCGCCGGCCAGGTGGGCGCCGGCGAGGCGGGAGGCTTCCGACAGCGGGACGAGCCAGCGCTCGGGGTCGGTGGCCAAGAGCACGGTGGCGTCGTCTTCCAAGGCGAGCGCGACGGCGCGCTGGGCCATGGACGCTGGGTCGGGGAGCCGCTCGATCTCGGAGATAGCGCCGTTTGCTGGCGGATCGAGGGACGGGGCGATGGCGTCGAGGCCGCGCCAGGGGGCGGCGCCGGCGAAGGCGACCGAGCGGCGGTCGGGGGCCGAGGACTGGCGGTCGGGGGCGTCGTCGGAGGCGGGGAGCAGCCAGAGGACGGGGCGGGTGGCCGCCAGCGCGGCGAGGATGTCCAGCAGCGGGCCCGAGACGTGGCCGAAGCCCGCGACGAGCCAGGGGCCGGGGGGCAGCCGGTCGACGTGGCGGGCGGCGGCGCGCTGGCGCGTGGGGAGATCCCACCAGCCGAGGGCGTCGAGCCGGCCCTCGAACATGCCCATGGCGCGCAGCAGCTCCTGGCCGAGGCCGGGGGGCTCCACGCGCTCGAGGGTGGCGACCGCGCCGGCGTCGCGGCTGTCGAGGCCGGCCTGGCGGAGATCGGCGAAGAGGCGGCCCAGGGCGGTGGGGAGGCCGGCGCCGGGGGCGAAGGCGGCGAGGCGGGGGAAGGCGTCCGGGCGCTGGCGGATCGCGTGGTCGCGGGCGCGGGCGCGCGCGGCCACGCCCAGCTCGCCCGCGGGGGGGCGCGACTGGTCGGGGGTCAGCACGAGATCGGCGAAGAGCGAGGCGGCGACGACGCGATCGGAGCGCACGGCGGCGGCGGGCGAGAGCGCGCGCGACCACTCGCGCACGCGCTCGGCGGCGCGGACGTCCGGGACGAGCAGGCGCGCGCCGCCCGGGGCGAGGGGGTCACCGTGGGCGAGGGCCAGGCAGCGCGCGGCGGCGGCCAGGGGCTCGCCGCGGACCACAGTGAACCAGGCGCCGCGGGGGGGCCACGGGAAGCCACCGGCCTGGGGGTCATCCATCGGCGGGGCCGGCGAGGTCGGCGACCACCTCGGGCTTAGGCCCGTCCCACGCATCTTGAAGCGCGTCACCCACCACCACCACCGTTCCTCCGCCGCCCGCCGGAAGTGCCGGGCCCCATCCAAACCCGTCGGCGACGCCCCGACAAGGGCGAGCGCGCGTACGGTGTTGCATCGCGCGCGCGGCCGGGGCACAACACGGCTTCCCGAACTCGGCTCGTCGGCAGCGGAGGCCAGCGTGCGCACCCGATTTTCCTACCCAACCCTTGTAGAATTTGGCGCCGGCGCCCTTGAGAGCCTGCCCGGCCACGTCCGAGCGCTGGGCCGCAAAGCCTTCGTGGTCACCGACCCGGGCGTGCGCCGGCTGCCGCTCTTCGACAAGGTGATGGCGGTGCTCGCGGACGCCGGCATCGAGGCGACGGCGACCGACGCCGTCTCGCCGAACCCGCTGGCGCGAGAGTGCGAGGCCGGTGGGCGGGCGCTCCAGGCGTCTGGCGCCGACGTGGTCATCGGCCTCGGCGGCGGATCGGCCCTCGACGCCGCCAAGGGCATCGCCCTGATGGCGACCCACGGCGGCCGCATCGTCGACTACGACGACGCCAAGGGCGGCGACAAGCTCATCCGGGCCGACGTGCCGCCCGTGATCTGCATCCCGACCACCGCCGGCACCGGCTCGGAGGTCGGTCGCTCCACGGTGGTCATCGACGAGGACACCCATACCAAGGTGGTGGTCTTCTCGCCCTACCTGATGCCGAAGGTGGCCATCGCCGACCCCGCGCTGATGGTCGGGATGCCGGCGTGGCTGACGGCGGCGACGGGCTTTGACGCCCTGACGCACAACCTGGAGGCGCTGGTGGCCAAGGGCTACCACCCGATGGCGGACGGCATCGCGCTCGAGGGCATCGCCCAGGTCCACGCGCACCTCGGCACGGCCTACCGCGAGCCCACCGATCTCGCCGCGCGAGGCGGCATGGCCATGGCCGCGATGATGGGGGCCACGGCGTTTCAGAAGGGCCTGGGCGCCGCGCACAGCCTCGCCCACCCGCTGGGGAGCCTCGCCGGCGTGCACCACGGGCTGGCGAACGCCATCGTCCTGCCCTACGTGGCCGCCTTCAACCGCGAGGCGGCCGCGGCCGGCTACTCCCTGGTCGAGCGGCGGCTGAGCCTGGGCGGCAGCGTGCTGGACTGGCTGCTGGCGCTGCGACGCGAGCTCGGCATCCCCCACACCCTGGCCGAGGCCGGCGTGTCGCGGGATCTCCTCGAGGCCTTGAGCGACCAGGCCATCGCCGACGGTTGCCACGGCTCGAACCCCCGCCCGTGCAGCCGTGACGACCTGCGCGCGCTCTTCGTGGCGGCCTTCGACGGCACCATCTGACCCGGTGAACCCACAACCCCTCGCGCGCCGTGGATTCGCGACGGCGCGCGCCTTTGCAGAGAGAAGAGGTCCCTATGCCCATCGCGGCCCTGCGCTCGGTTGAAGCCCACTTCGACCGCATCCTGCGCCACGTCATGCCCAAGCGCCTCGCCGCCGAGCTCAAGGTCGGCGACAAGGGCTTTCACTTCAAGTACTTCAAGGGCTATCGCCCCGAGAGCATCGGCCGCGGGCGCATCAAGCAGATCGCCATGCGCGAGGTGTTTCAGGACCCGGGCAACGAGCTCTTCGCCAACCTCTTGATTATTCACTGGAATGAGCATCACGGGGCGCTGTACCGCGAGATGGTCACCCATGTGCAGACCATCAACGAGGACGTCGAGGCTATCGAGAGCATCGACGACGACACGGCGCACTCGATCATCGATGACCTCGTGCAGCGCCATGAGCTGCCGGACATCCTGCTCTGCGTGCGGCTCAATGGCGTGCGCTTCACCGAGCCGCTGATCGCCTCGCGTCTTGAGCGCGGCGAGCCTCGCGGTGAGGCGACGACGGCCGAGCCCGCGGCGGAGACGGAGACCGCGGCCGCGGCCCCGGAGGCAGCGCCTGAGCCGCAGGAGGCCAAGGCCGCCACGAGCTCGGAGGTGGAGGCGGAGGCGAGCGCCAAAGCCCCAGCGAAAGCCAAGGCGAGCCCCGCTCCGGAGGCCCCGCCCGAGGGCTGAGCGCGCCCCGAGGGAGCCTCGATCCCGTCGGCGCCGCCATCGCCGCGGCCCAGGAGGGGGCGAGCGTTCCGGTCGAACTCGGCCTGCGCTGGGTTGACGATGCCAGCCCCTCCGTGGTCTCTGGAGCGATGCGAGCGGGACGGCACGACGAGGCGGGCAGCGCGACGCTGGCTGGCGGGCTCGACACGGCCGCGCGGCTCGTCGCGTCGCGTCTCGCGGCCGGCGCGCACCGCCCGGACCTGCTCGAGGCCGACCTTCGCGCTGAGACCGCGCTGCTCGAGGACCTGGCGCCGCTCGAGCGATTCGCGGTGCTCATCCTCGCGGCGCCGGGCGAGCGGCCGACCGCGGAGGACGAGGCGCTCTGGACGCAGTTCACCCGGCTGGACCCGGCGGAGGTGCTGCCGCGGGCCCTGGGCGACGGCGAGGCGTCCCATCTGCTGACGTGGGGCGCGCTGGTCTCCGATGACCCCGATGACGCGCTGGAGGCCGCGCTGGCGGCGGCGGCGTTCGCCCTGGACGCCGCCTACCCCATGGCGGTGTCCGACGCCGCCGACCTGCTCCAGATCCACCACGCCCGCGCCCGCGAGGTCCTGGCGATGGGCACCGCCCGCCTCTGCGTGTCGGGCCATCGCACCGCCGAGGGCGTCATCCGGAACCTGCTGTCGGAGCCCGAGCTCGACCCGGCCATGGTCGCCGCCGCGGTCAAGGGCCTGGGCGGCGGCCTCGCCGACGAGGGGGTCGCCTGGCTCGCTGAGCGCGCGGCCCACGCCCTCGATGACCGGATCGAGTGGCTGCTGGCCGGGACCCGCGTGCTGCCCTGGGCCTTCGAGCGCAAGCTGCCCGCCTCGCGCGCGCTGCTCCGCCACATCGTCGCCGGCGCCGCCGATCCGCGAGAGGCCGCCGCGCTGCTGCCGCCCCTCGAGACACCCGGCACCGACGCCGCGCTTGACCCGCACGACCACGACCGCCGCCTCGTCGAGCAGCTCGCCGCCGAGACCACCCGCTGGCCCCCGTCGGTCCGCGCGCGCCTCGTGACCCTGGCCGCGCAGTTGGGCGTGCTCCACACCCTCGACTGGCAGGCCGACGCGTCCGCCGACGTGCTCTTGGCGGCCCTCGAGTCACTCCCCCCGGGCGCCGCCGCCGACGCGCCCCACCTGCGCGCCTTGTTGACCCACCCCGAGCAGCGCGTCCGCGCCATCGCCACAAAACGCCTGATGGGACCTCGCGGATTGAAGATGGTGCCGCACCCGTCGCACGCCCGGCAGCAGGGCGAGCTCGTGTCGCTCCCCAGCAGCACCCTCGGGCGCACTCCCCTCGATCGGCTGCGGGCGGCCGTGGCCGGCGACGAGTCCGAGGCGATCGTCGCGCTCGCGATGACCGTGGGCGAAGACCAACGCCCGGCCGCTCGGCGCACGCTCATCGCGTCACTAGAGCTCGCCGACGTCGCCATTCGCCGCGCCGCCGTCGAGGCGCTCGGCCACATCGGCGCGACGGAGGACGCGGCGCCGCTGCTTCAGGCCGCGCGGCGCTTTCGCGGCCTCGAAGGCCTGGTGGCCGGCGCGCTGCGGCAGTTTGAGGCCCGCGGCGCGATCCGCGAGACGGCGGAGCTGTTTCACCGGCGCCTGTAGTGGGCCGACGATGACGCCATCGATGACTTCGTCGCCCTCGCTGGCGACGCGGCCGCTGATGAGATCTCGCTCGCCCTCCAGACGCGCTTTTACCCGCCAGCCCGCGCGGGAGCGGCACGCGCCGTAGCTCGCATCGAGATGAAGGAGGCGATCTTCGCGCTCCGCAATCGCGCGCTGACCGACCCCAACGAAGACGCGCGCGCCGCCGCCCTGAAGTCCCTGCGCGCGCTCGCGGGCTCGCAGCCGACGCTCGCCGAGACCTCGGGCTACGCGCTGATGTTCACGCCGGTCGAGGACCTCGAGCAGATCGTCGAACGCTGTCGCCAGGCGGGCGGCGCCGCGCTGCCCGGCATCCGGACCACCCTGTCCAAGGGGAGCTGGCGCCGCCGCGTCGCCGCCTGCGCGGTCTTGGCCCGCCTGCCCATCGACGAGGCCGGCCGCGTCCTCGAGGACACGCTGCTCGACCCCGACGAGGACGTCCGCGCGGCCGCCTGGGCGGGCCTGCGCGAGCGGGGCTTTCAACCGGAGGGCGCGCGGCAACTGACCCTGGCCGCGATGGCTGAGCGGACACTGCACGCGCTGATTCGCGACCCCAGCCAGGTGGATCTCCCGACGCTCGAGTCGGGCCTGACCCTGGGCGGTCACGTCTTTCGGACCGAGGTGCTCGCGGCGCTCGAGAGCCTGCGTGGGGTGCGCGCTTGGAACCTCCACCCGGAGATCGCCGCCGCGGTGGCTGGCACGCGCCTACAGCCCCTGCGGGCCCTGACCGAACCCGACGGCCTGCGCGTCCTGCTGACCATGATCGACCGAACGTGGCAGCTTCACCCCCACCGCGCCACCCTCATGACCGCGCTCTTCACCGTCCCCCCAGGGGCGCTGGCCCAGGCGCTCGAGCCCGCCGGTCACGGCTGGCGCGCCCGGGAGGCGGTCTGCTACGCCCTGGGACGTCCGGGCGACGGCGGCGCGGTCGAGCACCTGGTGACCTACCTCCAAGACCCCGACGCTGACGTACGCGCCGCGGCGGTCGAAGCCCTGGTGCGCATCGGCAGCCGGGACGCCGCGCTGGCCCTCGCGCGCGGCGCCGAGAGCCCGTTTCAGGAAGACGCGGACGCGGTCGCCTCCGGCCTGGCCGCCATCGGCCGGCCCGCGGTCTCGGCGCTGGTGGCGATGTCGGCGTCGGCCTGGTGGGAGTCGAGGCGCGTCGCGGCCCTGGCCTTGCACGACTGGCGCGACGACCTCCAAGAGGCGGCCGACCTCGCCCTCCCCTTGGCGCTGGACCCGGAGTATCGCGTCGCCGAGGTGGCCCGCAACGCCCTGGCGCGCCACGGGTTGCGCCCGCGCGCTGCGGCCATTCGGGGCGCGCTGCCCCTGGGCCAGACCCTGACCGTGCCCGGTGTCGAGGCGTGGCTGGGGACCGACGCCCACGGGCGCCTGCGCGACCCCGTAGCCGTCGACGTCCTGCGCGCGGAGCTCACCCAATCCTCACCCGATCACCTGACCGGCCGCATCGGCGTCGTCGCCGCCCTGCGCGTGCGTGCGCTGCGCGAGCTCGTCGACCGCGCGGCCGAAGGCGTCGGACACGACCACATCGGCCTGCGACTCGCGGCGGCGGAGACCTTGCGGCAGCTCGACGACCGCGCGTGCCTCCTCTGCGCGGGCCGCGGCGCGGTCCGATGTGCCGCCTGCGGAGGCGATGGCGAGCTCGAGTGCGAGGTCTGCGGTGGCGACGGCGCGTTGGAGCGCCCGTGCCCGGAAGCGGACTGCAACGCCCGCGCCCTCACCCGCGCCATCGACAGCCGCGCCTGCAAGACCTGCCGCGGCCGCGGCGTCATCAGCGAGCGCTGCGACTGCGACTCCGGGCACGTCCCCTGCCGGCTTTGCCACGGCGCCGGCCGCACGCCCTGCCTGCTCTGCGGCGGCACCGGCGAGACGCCCGTCGATCCCGATCTGGACCCCGACCCGCCCGAGATCGACCCGCCGCATTGACGCGGGGTTCGGCGTGCCTACCCCTGTGCCGCCCCGGGAACCCGCCCCAGGCGCCCCTAGCAAACCCGCGGCTCACCCACGCCAGGAGGATGCGCCCATGAGCGCCACCGCACCGCAACCCAGCGGAACCGAGACCCACGCGTTTCAGGCCGACGTCGGCAAGGTCCTAGACCTCGTCATCCACTCCCTCTACAGCCAGCGCGAGATCTTCCTGCGCGAGTTGATCTCCAACGCGTCGGACGCCCTCGACAAGCTGCGCTATCGCTCGCTGACCGACCACGCGCTGGCCCAGGAGGACCTGCCTCGCGGGATCCGCATCACGCCGGACCCGAACGCCGCCACGATCACCATCGAGGACACCGGCATCGGGATGACCCACGACGAGCTGGTCGAATACCTCGGCACCGTCGCGCGGTCCGGGACGCGCGACTTCCAGACCGCGGCGGCCGAGGGCGACGCGCCCGCCGCCGACGTCTCGCTGATCGGCCAGTTCGGCGTCGGCTTCTACAGCGCGTATCTCGTCGCCGATCGGGTCGACGTCGTCTCCCGCGCGGCCGGCGCGGGCGCCGAACAGGCGTGGCGCTGGTCGTCGGACGCCCGCGAGCAGTACACCCTCGAGCCGGCCGAGCGCGCCACCCACGGCACCACCGTGACGATCCACCTGCGCGACGAGGAGAAGGGCTTCGCCGACGCGTGGCGCATCGAGGACCTCGTGCGCCGCTACTCGGACTACATCGACCACCCGATCACCCTGGTGACGCTCCCCGATGGGAGCGCAGAGGACGGCGACGACGGCGACGACGGCGACGGCGCCACCCAGGCGGAGCCCCGCCAGATCAACACCGGCGGGGCTTTGTGGAAGCGCGCCAAGGACACGATCTCCGAAGAGGACTACGCCAGCTTCTACAAGCATGTGACCCACGACTTCGCCGACCCGCTCGCGCACACCCACTTCACCGTGGAAGGCACGCGCATGTTCACGGGCCTGCTCTTCGTGCCCCCGCGCGCGCCCTTCGATCTCTTCTCGCAGGACCCCGCCCACGGCGTGCGCCTGTACGTGAAGCGCGTCTTCATCATGGACGAGTGCGACGCGCTGCTGCCGCGCTGGCTGCGCTTCATCCGCGGCGTCGTGGACTCCGACGACCTGCCGCTCAACGTCTCGCGCGAGACGCTTCAGGACTCGGCGGTGGTGCGCTTCATCCAGAAGCAGGTGACCCGCAAAGCCCTGGATATGCTGGACGAAGTGGCCACGGACGCCGAGAAGTACGCCGGGCTGTGGAAGGAGTTCGGCCTGGTGCTCAAAGAGGGCATCCACCTCGCGCCGGAGCACAAAGAGCGCGTCGGCAAGCTCTTGCGCTTTCAGTCCTCGGCGGGCGACGACCTCACCTCCCTGGACGCCTACGTCGAGCGCATGGCCGAGGGCCAGACCTCGATCTACTACGTCATGGCGCAGAGCCTGGACGCCGCGAAGTCGAGCCCGCACCTGGAGGCGCTGCGCCAGCGCGGCTTCGAGGTCCTCTACCTCACCGATCCCATCGATGAGTGGGTGGTGATGGGCCTGTCGATGTGGGGCGACAAGACCCTGGTCAGCGCGATGAAGGCCGGCATGGACCTCAAGCCGGCCGACGAGACCGAAGAGAAGGAGCGCGAGGCCGCCAAAGAAGCGGTCTCCGGCGTCCTGGAGCGCTTCCGGACGGTCTTGGGCGACCGCATCGGCGAGGTGCGCGCGTCGAGCCGCCTGACGGACTCGCCGGTCTGCTTGGTGGTGCCCGAGGGCAGCATGCACGCCCATGTCGAGCGGCTCTTGCGCCAGCAAGATCGCGGCATGGGCATCCCCGAGACGCGCCGCATCCTCGAGGTCAACCCGACGCACCCCTTGGTGAAGCAGCTTCAGGACCTGGCCGACGCGGGCATCACCGAGGCCCTCGACGAGTCGATCCGGCTGCTCTACGACCAGGCGCTGCTGGCCGAAGGCAGCCCGGTCGAGGACCCGGCCGGCTTCGCCCGACGCCTGCTGTCCGTGATGGGTAAAGCGCTGAAGAGCTGAACTTCCGAAGGGCGGTGCATGACGGCGCGCGCTTTGGCATGATGCGCCCATGCACCTGCCCACGACCCGCCTCTCGCGGACCGCACTGGTCTGCATCACCCCTTGGATTCTCATCGCCCTCGCCGGGGGCGCGCGCGCCGCCGAGCCCGAGGTCCGGCGTGGCGAGGTCACGTCGCGCCTGGACAAAGCCCGGGCGGCGCTCGACAGCAGCGAAGCGGCCATGGACGCGGCTTACAGCTATGAGGGGGCCAAGGCCACGCTGCTGGATGCCTTTCAGCAAGCGGGCCTCTCCGGCCCCGTGCTCACGCGCGCTTCGGCGGCCAGCAGCACGGTCTACCTGACCTGGCGCGACGCGAAGCCCTTCTACGAGCGGCATCGCCGATCCCTGGCGGCCATCGGCGCGGTGGTCACGGCGCAGAAGGGCGCGACGGCCGCGGATCTCCAGTGGCTGGACCGCTCGCTCGAGCGCCTGAGGACGGCCACCGTCGCCCTACAGGCGCCCTTCTCCGAGATGGTGGCGCTCGAGGTGGGGCAGGCCCAGGCCGCGGTGAAGCTGGCCGAGATGAAGGCCGGTCTGGGCGACAACAAGCGCTTCATCGAGCAGCTCGGCGGGGGTGCGGACCAGCTCGCGGCGGTCAACGTGGCGATGGAGGAGAAGCGCGCCCAGGCCTACGCGATGGCGGCGACCGCCAGCTATCTCGCCGACGCGGTGCGGGCGGACGCGCAGCGGCAGCTCGTCGGCGTCCTCGTGCCTCAGGCCGATCGGGTGCGCTTTGAGGTCACCGGGGTCAAGCTCGAGGGGGGCGACGCGCCGAAGCCCGCGCAGGCGGTGGCGCGCCCGGGCGCGCGTGTCGGGATGGCGCTGTCGGAGGCGGCTGGCTGGGCGGCGCTGGCGACCCTGCGCACCGAGGTGGCGCGCGAGGAGGCGGCCGCGCGTGCGGCGGGCGAGGAGGCGGCGGCCCTGGGCGTTGAGCTCGAGCGCGTGCACCGAACGAGCGATCTCGACGACGTGCGCGAGCTGATGGCCAAGTCCGCCGAGCTCACCGCGCGGCTTGAGTCCAGCCGCAAACGCATCGCGGAGATCCCGCTGGACAGCCCCGGTGGTCGCGAGGAGGCCGAGCGGCTGGCCGAGCAGGTCATCGCGATCCGCAAGGAGTTGCCGGGCGTTCAGGCGGATCTCAAGCGCAAGCAGTCCGACGCGGGGCTCGCCGCGTGGAAGAAGGCTCGCCGCAGCGAGCGGGCCGAGCGCCTCGCGACCCATGACCGTGCGCGGCTCGCCGCGGCCACGGCGCGCTCAAAGATGGCCAAGGCGCGACGCAAGATCCGAGAATCATTGGCGAAACAGGCTGCGTACGCTGCGGAGATGTCCCTGGCCCAGGTCGAGCACGCCCTGCACGTGGCCGAGCGCGCCCCCCAGGTGGACCGCGTGGTCCTCACGGCCAACGCCGCCGTGGTCCTCGATCGCCGGCGCACGCAGCCCTCCGACCTCTACCGGATGCGGGGCGAGCTGAGCGGCGCCATCGCGCTGCTCGGCAAGCTCGCGGCCGCCACGCGGGCCATCGACGCGGACACCACCGATGAGGCCCTCGAGGGCGTGCGGGCCGCGCTGCGCTTGGGCGAGGGGCCTTGGGACGGCGCCACTTTGGGCGACTCCGCGCGCAGCCTTGGGATCAGCGACGTCATCGGCGACGATCTGGTCGCGGTCCGCGGTCAGGCCATGGCGGCGCGCTACGCGGAGCTCGCCCGCTCCGCCCCGGACAGCATGGGGGTGCTGGCGCTGCGTGCCGAGGCCCCGCTGCTCGAGGTGAAGCGCGCCCACGACGCGGCCCAGGCGGGGGCGGCCGGCGCCCGCGCCAAGGCCGCCGCCGAGACCCTGGGCATCGTCGCCGCTCGCCTCGCCACCGCCACCGGCGCGAAGGGCCGGGCGTTCAAAGGCCACGTCCAGGCCCTGCTGACGGTCGGCGAGGGGGCCACGTCGTCGCTGCGGCCCGTCGCCGAGCGCAGCCTCCGCGCCGTGCTGTACTTGCCGGTGGCCGAGGCCGCCGACGACGCGCTGGCGACGGCGGTGGACCTGGCGACCAGCCTCAGCGCGCTGGCCGCCGCCGCGCTGGCCGCCATCGACCCCCAGCGCGGCTTCGCGCTAGGGCCCGCCGGGCCCGTCGTCGAAGGCGAAC
>CAZNZH010000096.1:9984-11247 GCA_964577445.1 uncultured Myxococcales bacterium | reverse complement strand
AGGCCGACCCGGAGCTGTCCCGCGAACACAACCTGCTCAACAGCCTCGCGCGGGTCCGCGCGCGGCGTTGGCTGGGCCAAATCGACCGATTCTTTCCCACCGGAGGCTGACCGATGACCCTACTACGCAACACCACGCTGGCGGTGCTGGCGCTGGCCCTGGGCGCCGGCCCGGCCGTCGCGACCACCCTGAAGCTGGCCACCCTGGCGCCCAAGCGCTCCTCGTGGGGCAAGCTCTTCGAGCACATGGGCGCCGAGCTTGCCGAGAAGGGCGATGGCCTGACCGTCGACATCTTCGACTCGGGCGTGCAGGGCGACGAGAAGGAGGTCGTCGAGAAGATGCGGAGCGGGCAGCTCCAGATGGCCGCGCTCACGGCCGTCGGCTTGGCGAAGATCGTCCCTGACGCCATCGTGTTTCAGTTGCCGGGCCTCTACAAATCGCCGGCCCAGCTCGACAGCGTGCGCAAGGCCCTCGCGCCGAAGATCGAGGCGTCGATGGCGGCCGCGGGCTTCATCCTGCTGGGCTGGGGCGACGTGGGCCCGCTCTACATCTTCAGCAACACGCCGATCGTCACGCCCGATGACCTGAAGCAGACCAAGTTCTGGACCTGGACCGACGACCCGGTCGGCCCCGCCGTGGCGCGCCACGCGGGCACGGCGGGCGTGCCTTTGGGCGTGCCGTCGGTGACCTCGGCGCTGGCCAACGGCAAGATCGACTCCTACCTGACCAGCCCGCTCGCCGGTGTGAGCCTCCGTTGGTACAACCGCTCCACCCACATCAACCCGTGGCCCGCCGCCATGGGCATCGGCGCCGTGGTGATGGCCAAGCCGGCCTTCGACGCGCTCAGCCCGAAGCAGCAGCAGGCGCTGCGCGAGGTCTCAGCGAAGTGGTCGACGATCCTCACCAAGAAGGTGCGCCAGGACAACACCAAGACCCTGACGCTGATGGCGGAGAAGGCCTACGACGGCGTGAAGGTCGACGCCGCGGGGTTTCTGACCGTCGGCGCGCGCAAGCCCGGCGCGACCAAGCCCATCATCACGCCGGTGACCGCCGACGCCGAGCGGCAGTGGCAGGCCATCTTCGTGCAAGTGCAGGACGAGCTGGCAGGGAAGGTCTACTCCAAGGCGCTCCTCGATGAGGTGCGTGCGCTCGTGAAATGACCGGCGACGCGACCGCCCCGCGCGGGCCCGCCTCATGGTTTTACGAAGTCGCGCTCGCCCGTGTCGAGCGGTGGCTGGTCTTGGCGCTCTTGTTCGCGGTCAT
>CAZNZH010000096.1:0-9974 GCA_964577445.1 uncultured Myxococcales bacterium | reverse complement strand
GGCTGTCCTCGGTCGAGATCGCCATCCGCGCGCTCCAGCTCGACCTCTTCGACCGCGTGGCGGCCCAAGTCGCCAGCTATTTCCTGGCGTTTCACCTGGGCCTCTTCGGCGGGGTGCTGGCGTGTCGCGACGCGCGCCATATCGCCATCGACGCCGTCGCCCCGCACCTGCCGGCGTCATTTCGGCGCCCCATCCAAGCGGTGCTGCTGGGCATCGCGGCCCTGACCTGCGTGTGGCTCAGCACGGTCGCCTGGGACTACGTCTTCCACCAGATCGAGGCGGGCACCACCATCGTCCCCGGCCTGACGAGCGCGTTTTGGAGCGAGCGCGCCTGGAAGTTCCCGCTGGTGCTGTCCTTCGCCTGGATGGCGCTGCACTTTGCCGTGACCGCTGTGTCCGCCGCCCGCGGCACCTTGCCCGACCCGCTCCACGTCGGCGGCGTCGACCCGAAGCACGAGATCGCGCTCGACACGCCCCGCGGTGAGACCTGATGGGCGCGCTCGCGAACCTCGGCGTCCTCGGCTACGCGCTGCTCGGCGGCCCCCTCTTCGTCGTCATCGCCCTGGCGACCCTGGTCGCCTACCACGGCGCGGACCCGGCGATCCCCACCGTCAACATCTTCGTCGCCATGGGCGCGCTGCTCGACAAACCGCACCTGCTGCCCATCGCGCTCTTCATCTTCAGCGGCTACCTGCTGGCCCACTCGGGCACGCCGCGCCGTACCGTCCGGCTCGCCGAGGCCATCTTCGGCACCATCCCCGGCGGCCTCGCCATCGTCGCCGTCGTGACGTGCAGCTTCTTCACCGCGTTCACGGGCGCGTCCGGCGTCACCATCGTCGCCATCGGCGGCCTGCTCTACCCGGTCCTCGCCCAGCGCGGCTACCCGGAGCGCTTCAACCTCGGCGTGCTGACGGCATCCGGCTCGCTCGGCCTGCTCTTTTTCCCGAGCCTCCCCGTCTTCATCCTCGCGACGGTCTACTCGCTGTCCGCCGGCAGCCACTCGGTCGAACCCGAGGCCATCTTCGCCGGCGGCGTCGTCCCCGGCCTCCTCATGGTCACCGTCCTCTCAGCCTGGGCCGTCTACGCGGGCGTCACCAACAAGGTGGCCCGCACGCCCTTCGACCTCCGCGAGGTCTTCGTGGCCGCGCGCGGCGCCAGCGGCGAGGTCTTGCTCCCCGTCGCCCTCATCGTCGTCTTTCAGCTCGGCCTCATCGGCATCCACGAGGTCGCGACCTTCATCGCCGTCTACGTCCTCTTCATCGAGGTCGTGCTCTACCGCGACATCCACCCGGTCCGCGACCTGCCCCGCCTGGTGCGCGAGTCCATGGTCCTGGTCGGCGCCATCTTCATGATCCTGGCCGTCGTGCTCGGCATGAACAACTACCTGAAAGACCAGAAGATCCCTCAGATGATCCTCGGCATGGTCCAGGACCTCATCGACTCGCCGGTCGTCTTCCTGCTGGCGCTCAACGTCTTCCTGCTCATCATCGGCTGCCTGATGGACGTCTTCAGCGCCATCGTCGCCGTGCTGCCGCTCATCATCCCGCTCGCCGAGCAGTACCATATCGAGCCGGTCCATCTGGCCATCATCTTCTTGGCCAACTTGGAGATCGGCTACCTGACGCCGCCGGTCGGGCTGAACCTCTTCATCTCGGCCTTTCAGTTCCGAAAACCCGTGCTCAGCGTCTACCGCGCGGTGGTCCCTGCCATCGGCTTGCTGATCGCCTGCCTCATCGCCATCACCTATATCCCGTCGCTGACCCTGGCCCTGCCGCGGGCGATGGGGCTGGTCAGCGAGGCCTCCGCGGCCCCCGGCACCGCGGGCGCGGTGGAGTCCGACTCCGACTCGATCCTCGAAGACCTCGAGGGGCTCGACGACAGCGAGGACTACCTCGACGACCCCGCCGGCGAAGAGAAAGCCGCCGAAGACCCCGCCGCCGAAGACCCCGCCGCCGAAGACCCCGCGGGCGGTGACGCCGCGCCGGGCGAGCAGCCGCCGGGTGACGCGCCCCATAAGGCCGCCGAAGAGAAGGCCGCCCGCGATCGCGCCGAGCGGCTGGAGCTGGAGAAGCTGCTCGACTCCGACGACCCGGCCGAGGGTGCGGACGACGAGGAAATTCAGCGCCTGCTCGACCAGTAGACGCCCCGCCGGGGGCGTGGAAACGGCGGTGGAGCGGCGATTTGGACACCCGGTGCCATTCTTTGATTTGATCGGTACACGCTGACCCGTATACTCCCGCGACGCATGCCGCGCCCCACCACGCGGCACGTGAAGCTGGCGTTCTGAGCACGCTGGAGGGAGCCCCCGATGTTGGCAAGTCGACTGATCGCCCCTGTCCTTCTAATCGTCGCGCTCACCGCCGCCCTCATGGCGGGCGCATGCGACGACGCGAAAACAGACACGCCGTGCACGAGCGACCAGTCCTGCCAGTTCGGCAACGTCTGCATCAAAGCGCAGTGCGTGGTGATGCCCTGCGAGGGCCCGGGCGACTGCTCGAGCATCGACCACATCTGCGCGGAGACGGCGACCGCGGTGGGCAAGGTCTGCAGCGCGCCCCAGTGCGGGTGCGCGACCTGCGGGAGCTGCGGCGTCGGTCAGGTGTGCAGCCAGGGGCAGTGCAAGACCGACCCGGGCGGCCCGGGCCCCTGCAACGACACGTTCTGCCCCGGCGCGAAGTGCTTCGCGGACGGCGAGTGCGACGTGACGACCGAGAAGTGCGTCCAGGGAAATTGCTGGAACAAGTTCGCCTGCTTCGCCCCGTCGGACTGCGCCGCCGATCAGGTCTGTGACGCCCACGCGTGCCGAGCCTGCGTCGGGACCGAGTGCCCGGCGGTGGCGGACTGCACGACCACCGGCTGCCCGACGGGTCAGGAGTGCGCCGACGACGGCGCCGGGGCCAAGGCGTGCAAGATCATCCCGGCCACCACGGGAGACCAGTGCTCCACCTGCGCGACGGTCGCCGATTGCCCGAGCGGCTGGAGCTGCGACCCGCTCGCGAGCGGCAAAGCCTGCTTGATGCCGTGTACCACCAGCACCGAGTGCCAGACCGGCTGGTCGTGCCAGGCCGGCAAGTGCACGCCCGACGGCTACCGCTGCGACAAGTGCGTCACCGAGGGCTGTGGCGAAGGCTTGGTCTGCGACACCATCAAGCAGGAGTGCAAGGCCCCGCGAGCGCTTTGCGAGCCCTGCACCTACGGCTGGGAGTGCGGACCCGACGCGTCGTGCGTGCGCCTCGACTCGGGTTCCCGCGTCTGTAAGCCCCGCTGCCAGGCCGCCACCGACTGCCCCGGCGGCAAGGTGTGTGAGGTGGACCCCGACTCGAAGGTCCAGGTCTGCGCCTCCGTGGGTGGCGCCTGCTGCTACGCGGAGAACGCCGGCGAGTGCGGGCCGGTCGACGAGTGCAACCCGCCGTGTGGCTCGGGCAGCGCGACTCCGTTCTGCTCGAACAAGAGCTGCGTGCAGTGCACCAACGACACTCACTGCACCGACGGCGCCAAGTGCAACGCGGCCGGCACCTGCCAGGGAACGAACAGCGAGTGCCTGGACCCGACGCCCTACCTCTGGGAGGGCAACTGCGTGGCCTGCCTCAACAACACGCACTGCACCACCGGGTTCTGCAAGTCGTCCACCCACACCTGCGAGGAGAGCGCGGGCGTGTGCGCCACCTGCGGCGACTCCTACCCGGCCTGCGCTGAGGTGGGCGGCGAGCTCTACTGCGTCCCCTGCACCGACGACTCCTACTGCAATGACGGGTGTAGCTGCGACAAGACCAGCTTCACCTGCGAGGGCGACTGCACGTCCAGCACCTTCGAGAAGTGCAAGAGCGACGCGGACTGCGACCCCGGCATCACCGGCTACGTCCTGACCTGCGAGAAGTCGAGCGGCCTGTGCGTAGACGCCAACGGCGCCTGCGACGACATCACCGCGTTCTGTAAGGGTGGCGGCAAGTGCTCGAACTTCCTCGAGGCGTTCGGTCTCGGCGGCGGCGGGCTGCCCTTCCCGATCCCGGGCGCGGGCACAGGCGGCGCGGCGACGCTGCCGGGTGGTTGCGCGTGCGACTTCCTGGTCGAGGTGGTCAGCCCGCCCGAAAAGAAGGTGTGCGGCACCGGCATCTGCTTTGGCTTCGGCGGGCTGATCCCCGGCGTCTCCAACGTGTGTCTCGCGCAGTGATCTCGCGGCGGAGCGGTCACCCACGGCCGCTCGCTTCGATCGTCTAGGGCTCTCAAACACCGCCGGCCGGGGACACACCCCGCGCCGGCGGTGTCGTTTTCGGGATCGTGATCCTCCCCGATTTACCACCTTGTCCCCCCCGCGGCGGGTGTGATCGGGGCGGCGTGGGGGCCGATCGTGCGTGCTCTCGGGCAGTTGCGCGTCTCGGACCATTTTGGCGCCTTGGGGTGCTCTCTGGCCGCGCCGCGAACTCAAACCCTTGCCCAGGGTGGCTCCGAGTCGCGGCGGAGGGCTAGGCACGGCCTCACTGCTGAACATAATGTCAGTGAGTGCCAGTCATATTCGTCCGTTACCGATCCACCTTCTCCCAGATCGCAGAATCTTGACCTGGATGGACCCTGATATTGAGTGTCCAACCGTGTTTGGCGCTACATCTTGTGGTTATCCCTAGCGGCCTTGGCCACCGCGCCCTGTGAACGCAGATCCGTTTCAACTCCTTGACAAGGTTGGCCCTTGACGGTCTGAAACGGCCCCGCGTACTCTTCGACCACACCTCAAGGTGGTAGCAGAGTCTCAAAAAGTGGATCTCCAATCCGCGCACAGGTCTTCGTCCATGTTCTCCGGTCGCTTCGACCACGCCCTAGACGACAAGGGGCGAACGATGGTGCCCAAAGACTTTCGAGAGATCCTCGAAGGCCGGGGCGAGACCGTGCTCAAGATCACGAACGGCTTGGGCGCTCCGCACCATCTCGAGGTCCGATCGGCCGCCTCCTTCGAGCAGTACCAGCAGGAGGTCGACGCGGTGATCGATGGAGACGAGATCGAGGACTTCAAGCTCTTCTATTTCGGCGCCGCCTCGACCGTGGAGATCGACAAGGCCGGGCGCATCCTGATCCCCGCGACCTTTCGTCACCTGCTGGGGCTTCAGGACACGGTGTCGTTCTCGGGCGTGGACAGCCAGCGCTTCCAGATTTGGAAGCCCGAGGTCCTCAACGCCAAGTACGCCGAGGTCAACAGCCGCGCGAGCGCCATCCGCGGCAAGCTCGCCGAGATCCGGCGAGAGGCCACATGACCGGCACCCCACACGACGCGGGTGTCGGCGTGCTGCCGTATCACATCCCTGTGATGACACAGGAGGTGGTGGCCTGGATGGCGGACACCCCGGACGGCGCGCTGGTGGACGGCACGCTGGGAGGCGGTGGCCACACCGCGGCCCTCGCCGCCGCCACGCCGTCCACGAGGAACATAGTGGGTGTGGACCAGGATTGGTCGGCACTCGAAGCGGCCCGGCAGCGCATCTCGGGGGGAGGGGCGCTGCCGGACCGTTTCGCCCTGTTGCACGGCAGCTTCGCCGACCTCGGGCCCTTGCTCGAGGCGGCGGGGCTGCCGTCAAAGCACGCGATCGCGGCGATCTTGCTCGATCTCGGGGTGTCGAGCCGCCAGCTCGACGACGCTGAGCGCGGCTTCGGGCTCAAGCACGCCGACGGCCCCATCGACATGCGCATGGACCGGAGCTCGGACCGCCCTACCGCGGCGCAGCTTCTGGCGCGGTGGTCTGAGGACGAGCTGGCCCAGGTGCTCCGCCAGTACGGCGAGGTCCAGGACGCGCGCACGGTGGCGCGGTCGATCAAGCGGGCACTTGCGGAGGGGCGGCTTTGCACGACGGGGGATCTCGCACGGGCCGTGGAGGCCGTCCAGAAACCCTGGCGCTCGCGTCAGGGCACCCACCCCGCGACCACGGTTTTTCAGGCGATTCGCATCGCGGTCAACGGCGAGCTGGACGCCCTGGACAAGGCGCTGGCCGACGCGCCCGACCTGCTCTGCGAGGGCGGGCGGCTGGTGGTGCTGTCGTACCACTCCCTGGAAGATCGCCGGGTCAAGCAGAGCTTTCGCCTCGGCGAGCGCGGGCCCGACCGGCCGGGGCACCTGCCGCCGCCGTCGGACTGGAGCCCCACCTGGCGCGTGCTGACGCCGAAGCCCGTCTCGGCGAGCGACGCGGAGGTCAGCGCCAACCCGCGCGCCCGCAGCGCCCGCCTCCGCGTCGCTGAGCGCGCGGCCATCGTCCCGGCCCGGGCCGGCTCGGGGAGGCGCCCGTGAGCCGTCCTCGCACATCGAAGCGAAAGGGCACCCAGCTCCGCTGGCGCTCGGGGCGCCTGGCCCTGCTCATGCTCGTCACCATGGGCGTCGCCGCGGCCGGCCTCTACCAGGTGAGGGCGCGCTTTGAGATCGTGCGCCTCGGCTACGCGGTCGACGCGCAGCGCTTCGAGCATCGCCGGCTGCTCGAGCAGCAGAAGCGGCTGCGGCTGTCGCTGGCGACCTACGAGGACCCGCGCGAGGTCGAGCGCTACGCGCTCCAAAACCTCGACATGCGCGCCGCCACCGACCGCGACGAGCTCATCGTGCCCGATGGTGACACCGTCACGGCGATCCCCATGGCGAAGACCGTCCCCATCTCCGATCTCCACGCACCGGCCGCCGGTGGGGTGAGACCATGAGCCGCCGCGCCACCACCTGGCTCTTCGCCGTCTCGTTCGCCGTCGCCACCGTCTCCTGCGGGCAGAGCGCCGAGGAGCGCATCAAAGAGGCCGACTACCACTACAAGCTGGCCACCAACTTCTTCTACGACCAGAACACCCAGAGCGCGATCACCGACCTCTACGCGTGCATCAAGCTGGACCCGCGGCACGCCCAGGCCCACCACCTGCTGGGCTTCATCTATTTTGGCCGCCAGGACTACACCCGCGCCCATGAGGAGTTTCAGGCCGCTATCACCATCGACCCGGAGTTCGATGAGGCGGTCGCCAACCTCGGCAATCTCTACCTGGCCACCGAGCAGTGGGACATGGCGGTGCCGTACTTCGAGCGCCTGCTGGACCGCCCGCTCTACAAGACGCCCTACCTCGCCCAGAACAACCTCGGCTGGGCGCTGTATAAGCTGGGGCGCTTTGAGGAGGCGCAGCGCCACATCGGCATGGCGATCTTCCTCAACCCGAAGTTCTGCCTCGCCTACAACAACAAGGGGCGCATCTTCGCGCACCTGGGCGACACCGCGGCGGCGCTCGAGGCCTTCAGCAAGGCCATCGAGCTGTGCCCTGCCTACGCCGAGCCCCACTATTTCCTCGGCCGCATCTACGCCGCGCTGTCTGCGCCCGACCGCGCGAAGATCCACTTCGCGCGCTGCCGCGAGCTGGGCCCCGACACGCCCTACGGCCGCCGCTGCGGGGAGGCGCTGTGAGCGATAACCGCAAAGCAAAGGCGAAGCGCCGCGCCAAGGCCGCCGCCCGCCGCGGGCCGGACCGCCTCGCCCGCGCTCCCGAGGCGCGCGAGGCCTCGGTGCGCCGGCGGATGCTCCTGACCGGCCTGGGATTATTCGCCTGCATCGTGGCCGCGACGACGCAAATCGCCGTGCTCCAGACCGTCGAGGCCGAGGCGCTGCGGGCGGAGGCGGCCCGCAACTACCAGCGCACCATGGCGCTCGACGACTGGCGTGGCGACATCACCGACCGCGACGGCGCGCTGCTGGCCGTCGACGTGCACCGCTGGGCCGTGACGGCGGACCCGACGCGGGTGGACGTCACCGAAGCGCCCAACGCCGCGCGGATACTCAGCGAGATCCTCGGCAGCGACACGGGCACCCTGCTCGACAAGCTGGTCGCGTCGCGGGCCGACTCGCCCCAGGACGACCCCGCCGACCCGGCGACGAAGTTCGCCCGCCAGGCCGTGCGCCCCGCCGCCGAGGCCGTCGCCCAGATCTTCGACTTCCCGGTCGAGCGCTTCGAGCGGAAGATGCGCCTGCTCGAGTATTTCTACCGCATGGACCAGCTACGAACGCGTGGCATCTACCGGCTGGTGGACACGCTCACGCGCATCGCCGAGGTCACCGCGAAGGCCATCAACGCGGGTGCCGCCTCGCTGCGCTTTTTCCCGAACCGCGGCAGGCGCTTCGTCTACCTCGCCCGGGACGTGGACGATGACGTCGCGCGGACCATCTACGACGCGCGCCAGCGGCTCTTTGAGCGGTGCGCGCAGGTCCGCGACGAGGGCGGCGAGTGCCAAAACCCGCTGGCGGCCATCCAGCTTCAGCCAGAGCCCCATCGCTACTACCCGAAGCGCGAGCTGGCGACGCAGCTCTTGGGGCTGGTCGGCACGAACTCGCACGCGCTGGACGGCATCGAGCGCGCCATGGACGGCGTCCTGGCAGGCGGCCACCACACGGTGGAGGTCATCCGAGACCGCCGGGGCCGCTCCATGTTTCTTGACGGCATCCCCGACGACACGCCGCTGGGCGCGCCCACGGTCGAGCTGACCATCGACCAGCAGATCCAGGCCCTCGCCGAGCGCGCGCTGCACCAAGCCTGCTTGGCCGCCGGAGCACGCGCCGGCTACGCCATCGTGATGCAGGTCAAGACGGGGGAGATCCTCGCCGCGGCGAGCTTTCCGACCTTCAACCCCAACACCTACCGCGAGTTCTACGAGGATCGGCAGCCGCTGGTGGACGAGCGCATCGCGTTGGGCCAGCGGCGCGAGGATCTGGCGTGGGCCGCCGGCTGGCCCGGTCTCAAGGACGCGTTTCCGGGGACGGCCGGCGAGGCGATCCGCGAAGCCCAGGCGAGCCAGGCGCGCGAGACCAACGCCTTCATCGAGTACGAGCACCACTACCCAAACGCCGCGCGTCACAGCGCGTTTCAGGACGCCTACGAGCCGGGCTCCATCATGAAGGCCTTCACTTTAGCCGCGTACCTGGACGCCGAAGTTCACCCGATGTCGTGGCGCTACGAGCTGATGAACGGGCGCTGGGAGCTGCACGACGCCGACGAGAACGTCATCCACGACGACCACCGGTACGACCAGGAGAGCGCGGACGTCACCTACGCGCTGAAGACCTCGTCCAACATCGTGTTCGGACAGATGGGTGTCGACCTGGGGGCCGAGAGGCTCTGGAAATACCTGGACGCTTTTGGGTTCGGGCAGCCGTCGGGCGCGGGGTTCCCGGGCGAGTCGTCGGGGCGGCTGCGCAACGGCTCGGAGTGGAAGATGGTGGAGACCGCGAACATCGCGTTCGGCCAGGGCGTGTCGGCGACCGGCGTGCAGCTCGTCGGTGCGCTGTCGGCGCTGGCCAATGGCGGCGTGCGCATGCGGCCCCTGCTGGTGCGGCGCGTCCTCGACCAGGACGGGCGCGTGGTGCGCCACTGGGAGCCGACGGCGGTGGGGCGCGTGGTGTCGGAGCGGGCCGCGCGCACGACCTTGGACATCATGCGCGGCGTGGTCGAGCCGGGAGGGACGGGCGTGAAGGCGGCGATCCCGGAGTACCCGGTGGCGGGCAAGACCGGGACCGGCCAGAAGCCCCACCTGCGGATGCGCGGATACGCGGACAACATGTGGGTGGGCACCTTCTTCGGGGTGGCGCCGGCGGACTCGCCCGAGCTGGCGGTCCTGGTGCTGGTGGACGAGCCCCAGGGCAAGCGCTACGGGGGCGTCGTGGCGGCCCCGGCGTTCCGCGAGATCATGCAGGGGGCGCTGCGCCGGTTGGGCGTGCCCTCGCCCATGGACGCCGGGCGCCAGGTCGCGTGGATCGACCCCGAGGAGCTGGCGAAGCGGCGGGCGCTGGTGGCGCCGCAGCCGCGGCGGCTGAGCGCGCAGGCGCCGCCGGTCGACCCGGGGGCCGCCGGCGATGTGCCGGTGCCGGACTTCCGCGGCCTGACCATGGACGCGGCGCGACGGACCGCCGCGGAGGTCGGCCTCACGGTGCAGTTGGTGGGTTCTGGCACCGCGAAGAGCCAGGATCTCGCGCCGCAGTCGCGGG
>CAZNZH010000095.1:0-11256 GCA_964577445.1 uncultured Myxococcales bacterium | reverse complement strand
CAGCCCTTCGCTGGACGCCATCGCTCGGAGCCCGGTGATCGACAGCTCGCGTGAGAGCAGGAGCACCACGAACCAGCCGGGGATGCGGCCGAGCTCGGCGCCGATGACGAGGGTGGCCATGACGATGAGCTTGTCCGCCAGCGGGTCCAGGAGCTTGCCCATGAGGCTCTCCTGGCCGCGGCGTCTGGCGAGCCAGCCGTCGAGCCAGTCCGTCGCCGCGGCGACGCCGAAGAGCAGGGCGGCGAAGAAGCTGGTCTTCGGCGTGTCCCAGACCATCAGCGCGATGATCGGCAAGATGAGCACGATGCGCATGAGCGTCAGGAGGTTGGGGAGGTTCGTCAGCTCCTCAAACGTCGAACGGCGCACGGTCTGCTTGTCGAGCGGCAGGACTTGTGTCGGGGAGGTCGGCATCGGGTCGGGACTCTACGTCAGGTGCTGGCCGAAGGTACAGGCTTCCCGGCGCCCGGGTGCCGCCACGCGCCGGGCTGACGGTAGCCAATCCCCGGCCGTCCGACTACGCTTCGACCTGCACTACCGGTGCGCGGCAGCGTGTAGTCCTGAGGGGTTTGTCCATGTGGCGTTCGAGTCTGGTGCTGGTCCTCGTCGCCGCGCTCATCCCGGTGGGTGCGGGCTGCGAGAACTGGTTGCGCAAGAAGATCGAGGACAAGCTGCCGCTCTTCGACGTGCCCGACTCGCTGTCCGAGCTGCCTGACGTGGACCTGCTCGGTGAGCTCGGCGTCGGCGAGTCCTGCGCGCTGAGCCCTTCGCAGGCCAGCGATTGCCGCATCGGTCTGGTGTGCGCGAGCGGCACCTGCAAGGCGGTCGGCACCAGCGGCCTCAATCTGCCGTGCATCCTCAGCGACGAGTGCGCTGACGGGTTATATTGCAGCATCACCGGCACGTGCCAGCCGGCGGGTTCGGGAGCAGCCGGCGCCCCGTGCAGCTCCGGGGGCGAATGCGCTGCGGGCTTGTACTGCCGCGTGCTCGGCCTCAGCGGGTTCTGCGCCGACACGGGCTCCAACGATCTGGGTCATCCCTGCGAGTCTCAAGGCGACTGCCTCGGCGGGCTGATCTGCGGAGCTGACGCGGTCTGCGCGGTCGGTGGCATCGCGTTTGGGTTTCGGCCATGGGGCGGCGTCACCTGCAGCGACGAAGACGTGGATCCCCCCCGTATTTACTTCGAGATCCCGGGCGCGCAGGCGAGCAGCGACTTCTTCCGGCTGCCCTTCCCCAACGACATCCGCATGTCCGCAGGCGGGCTCTCGCTCAGCGGATTTCCAACCCCGGGCCCGGGCGTCGTGGGCTTTGACCCGGTCGCCCGCATCGTCGCGGCCGCGGAGCAAGTGCAGCGGGGCTTCTCGCGTGTCCCCGTCGTCTTCTTCCGTTTCTCGCAGGCCCCGGACTTCTCGACCGTCGAGGGCAACCCGAACGCGGCGAGCGGCAAGCCCGTGACCTTGCGCTACGTCAACATCGATCCCGACAGTCCGGGGTTCGGGGCCGGTCAGAGCTTCGGCTGGACCACCACCGATGGAGGCGGCCGCTACATCTGCCCGCGCTTCGTCGAGGTGCGCGTCCCGTGGGAGGCGCCGCTGCTCGAAGGCACCACCTACGCGGTCTTGCTGACGCGCGGCGTTCAGACGCAAGGCGGCACGGAGATGCAGCCCGACGCGGACTTCGCGGCGCTGATGTCCGACTCGCGCCCGGCGGAGGCCGCCCGCGCCGCAGCCTGGGATGCCTACGCGCCGCTTCGGGCCTGGCTCGACCGCGAGGAGGTGCCGCGCACGAGCCTCCTGGCGGCCGCCGTCTTCACGACCCAGGTGACCTCGGGGCCGATGGTCGCGCTGCGACAAGCCGTCCGGGCTGCGGCCGCCCCCACCGCCACCTCCATGACGCTGTGTGGGGGCGACGCCGTCAGCCCGTGTGACGACGGGCTCACCGGACCCGCGCACGTCCGCGGGTGCTTCGCGCCGGGCGCTGACGTCGATGAGATCCACATGCGCCTCGCGCTGCCGGTCGTGCAAGAGGGCACTCGCCCCTACCTGGAGCCGGCGGACGGTGGCGGCGTCGTGACCACCCCCGCAGGCGCGGTGACGCTTCAGGGCACCGAGTCCGTGTGCGTCGCCCTCACGATCCCCAAAGAGGGCGCCATGCCGGCCGCCGGATGGCCCGTCGTGATCTACGGACACGGAACCGGCGGCACGATCCGTTCTGGCGCCGCCAGTGTCGGCGCGCTGCTCGCGGACGTGCCGGACGGTGGCGGCACGCAGCGCCTCGCGACCCTGGGCTGGGACGGGCCCATGCACGGCGAGCGCCGCGCCGCCGATCTCGACCCCGAGCCGCTCTATTTCAACGTCGGAAACCCCGTCGCGGCCCGTGGAAACGCGTGGCAGGGCGCCGCGGACGTGTTCGCGCTCGTCCGCGCCGTCGGCTCGCTGAACGTGACCGCCGCCCAAAGCCCGACAGGCAAGGCGCTCCGTTTTGACACCGGCCACGTCGCCTACCTCGGGCACAGCCAGGGCGCTCAATACGGCACCCTCGTCGTGCCCTACGAGCCCGGGATCGGGCTGCTCGCGCTCAGCGGCGCCGGCGCAGGTCTCGTGCGGGCCACCCTCGAGAAGACCAGCCCGGTCGATGGCCGCGCCGGTATCGGCGTGGCCCTTCAAGAGTTCACCGATCAAGGGGTGCGCGACGTGCGCGAGAGCCACCCGGCGCTGGCGCTACTCCAGGGTCTCTTCGACGCGGTCGACCCCCTCGACCACGCCCAGCACGTCCAATCGCGGCTCCTACAGGGGGCGGCGCCGCGCCACGTCCTGCACATCTACGGCCAGGGGGACACCTACACGCCGCCCGTGTCCGGCGATCTGCTCGTGCGCACGCTGGGAGTCCCGCTCGCTCACACCGGGGCGGGTTCGCCTCCGCGGCCCATCGCCGGGACCGAGGTGGTGCCGACCCCCGTGAGCGCCAACCACCAGCCGGGCGAGGTGACCGGCGCCAGCGTCGAGGTGGTCCCCGCGGCCGGCGCCGAGGGGCATTTCGTGCTCTTTGAGGACGCCGGAGTGCGCGAGCAGCTACGGCAGTTCCTGGGGACATGGGTGGCGACGGGGACCCCGGTGGTGGTAGCCCGTCCCTCTCAGTGACCGACACGGATGACACTCGATGAACCGATCGCCGCGCGCTGCATGTCTCGCCCTCGTCTGCGCGTCCCTGTTCGCGTGCTCGCCCACTCGCGTCGGCGAGCCGGATTCCGGGCCGCGCCCGGTGCGCGGCAACCTCCCGGCGACCAGCGCCGGCCCCGTGGACGCCGGCCTGATGCGCGACAAGCTGGCCGGCGCGTGGGTGGTGCAGCGCGCCGGCCGCGTCGTCCTCGAATGGAACCTGGACGGAGATAGCATCGCGCTGACCGACCGGCGATTTCCGGTGGCGCGCGAGCTTCGCGGCGAGTTCCGCGTGAGGTCGTCGAGCGGTTTTGGCGTGGAGGTAGAGGATGGCACTACCTACTGGTACAGCGCCGCGTGGGTGGGCAGCGAGGTGCACGTCGGGCTGGGGACCGTCATCGAGGCGCCGGACCCCGAGCGCTTCACCGCCTGGCTCGGCGCGTGGGAGCGACTTGAGCGCACGCCTGATGGATGCGTGTACGTGCGCACCTGGGGCGGCGACGAGACGCGCGCCGACGTCCCCTGCGAGATCACCGAGCACAGCGGCCGGCAGGTCTTCAGCTTTGAGGCGGAAGACCCATTTCGGCCCGACCGCCTCAAGAGGGTCGAGCTCGACGTGGTGGGGACCTACCTGATGGACCGTGAGCTCGCCGAGTCGCTCGCGGTGCCGCGCGTGGTGTATGAGCGACAACAAGAGGCCGCGAAAGCGGAGAGCACGGGAGACGCCCCGGCGGATGAGGGCACCGCGGGATCCGGGCGCGAGGGCGTGGCCCGGCCGGACGCGGCGCCGTCAACCGAGCGCGAAAGATAGCGTGCGGCGTGCGCGCGACCGGCGATTGGCATAGGATGGCCGGAGACTGCGGGGATCCTCGCTCCTGCGGTAGGACCGAGACCGGGTGTCGTCGTCTGCGATCAAGGAGTTGGCCGTGCGCAACAGATTCTCCCACCCACTACTCGCCGCCAGTGCCGTCGTCGGGTTTTTGGCCGGCCTTGGTCTCGTCGGATGCGGCGGTGAAGGCCCGCAACCCTGGCCAGGAAGCGCCCCGCCAAACAGCGGTCCGGCCCCAGGGATGCCCGCCCAGACTCCGCCTGGCGAGGCGGCCCCCACCCCCGCGGAGGCCGACGCCGTGCCGCGCGAGATACCGATGGTGGGCCACGAGAGCAAGCGCTTCAAGGTGACGCTGACCGCCAGCTTCTCGGAGCTGCCCGAGGGCGCGCGCCTGGTCGTCGCCTCGCCGCGCGATCGCCACTACCAGAAGGTGTCGAAGAGTGAGCACGCGGGCGCGCCCGGCGCGGTGGTGCCTGCGGAAGACAACGAGAATCTCTTCTTCGTCAGCGACGCGCTGACCGCGCCCGAGGCCCAGTACACGGGCACATTCGAGATCACGCGGCGTCAGGGCAGCCAGGGTTCGCTCGAGGCGGCCGAGGGCCAGGACTATGACGGCAGCCAGCCGAAGCTCGAGGGCGTGTCGAGCGACGCTGGGCTCGTCGCGGCCGCGGCTGCCTTGGGCGCTGAGAAAAAGAAGCCCTATGACGAGGTGCTCGCCGTGCTGACCGCGGCCGGCGCCATCGCGCTGGCCGACGACGGCGCGGCCGAGGCGGCGAAGGCGGTCGCCGACAAGAGCGCGAACGCGTTGGGTCTGGCGCGCGCCACGGTCGAGCTGCTGCGGCTTCGAGGCGTGACCGCGCAGGTCGTGCAGGGCATTGAGCTCGGCGAGGGGTCGGGCGCCGTGTCGAAGACCTACGCATGGGTCAACGCGAACATGCCGCAGTTGGGCTGGGTGCCTCTGGACCCGGCGAAGCGTCGCTCGATGGACACGTGGCCTGGAGACGCGCGCTATGTCGGGCTGCTCCCGATCGACCGCATCGATCTGGCCTACGGCGACTCCACGGTCCTGGCGGAGGATGGCAGCTTCCCCCGCACCACGCTCACGGGCGATCTGGCGGCGCCCATGGCGGTGAAGGACGGCGCGCGGGTGGGCAAGGTCACCTGGTCGGCGAAGATCGAGGTTCAGCCCGACGCCGAGTAGAAGTCCGCGAAATCTCAGGTGATCGCGGCGGATCGGCGGCTCATGTGCTGAGCAGGGTCGCCTGATCGGCCAGCAGCTCGGTGTAGATGCCGCCGCGCGCCGCGAGGGTCTCGTGGTCGCCCTCCTCGACGATGGCGCCGTGCTCGAGCACGAGGATGCGATCGGCGCTGCGCACCGTGGAGAGGCGGTGCGCGATCACCAGGGTCGTGCGCCCCTCCATGAGCCGAAGCAGGGCGTCGTGGACCAGGGATTCGTTGGTGGTGTCGAGGTGGCTCGTGGCCTCATCGAGGATGAGCACGCGAGGGTCGGCGAGCAGGGCCCGGGCGATGGCGATGCGCTGGCGCTGGCCCCCGCTCACCCGGACGCCGCGCTCGCCGACCTCGGTCTCGAAGCCCTGGGGCAGTGAGCGCACGAAGTCGGCGATGAGCGCGTCTTCCGCGGCCTGGGCGATCGCCTCCGGTGAGGCGTTCGGGGCTCCGTAGGCGATGTTGTCCCCGATGGAGCCCGAGAAGACGATGGGATCCTGGTGCACCGTGGCGAGCGCGCCGCGCAGGTCGGCCAGGCGCAGCGAACCCAGGGGCTTGCCGTCGAGGCTCACCTCGCCCTCGGTGGGGTCCCAGAAGCGGTGCACCAGGGCGGCGATGGTCGATTTCCCTGCGCCCGAGCGGCCCACCAGCGCCACGCGCTCGCCGGGCGCGATGCGGAAGCTCACCCCCCGCAGCACCGGGACGTCCGGCCGCGTCGGGTACACGAAGGACACGTTGTCGAAGCGCAGCTCGCCCCGCACCGGGCCAAGCGGTTGGGCGTCGGGGGCGTCGCGGATCGCCGGCTCCTCCTCGATGAGCGCGAAGATGCGGCCCGTGGCGCCCACCGCGCGCTGGAGGTTGCTCCAGACCTCGGCCAGCGACCCCATCGCCCCGCTGACCATCAGCGCGTAGAGCAGAAAGGCCGCCAGCTCGCCGCCGCTCAGCGTCTGGTCGACCACCTGCCGGGCGCCCAGCCACAAGATCAACGCCAGCGCAGCGTAGCCGGCGATCTGCACGCCCCCCATGAAGGCACCCCGGGCGTAGGCCAGCCGCACGGCGGTCGTGAAGACCTCGCCCACCGAGCGGCCGTAGCGCTCCGACTCGCGCGTCTCGGCGGTGAAGACCTGCACCGTCTCGATGCCGATGACCGCCTCCTCGAGACCGGCGTTCGCCTCGGCCATGACGTCCTGGATGTGGCGCGCGCGGCCGCGGATGCGCCGGCCGACCCAGACCGCACCCACGGTGACCGGCGGCAGCGTGGCCAGCATCACCAGGGTCAGCGAGGGGCTGGTGTAGACCAGCAACGCGACGCCGCCGAGGATGCTCAGCGCCGAGCGCAGCGCGATGGAGATCTCGGTGCCGACGGCGTGCTGGAGCATGCCGATGTCCGAGGTGAGGCGGCTGAGCAGCTCGCCGGAGCGGTGCTCGTGGAAAAACCCCGGCGGGTGGGCCAGCAGCCGGCGAAAGCTCAGGTCGCGCAGGTCCGCGACCACGCGCTCGCCGAGCCAGGTCATCAGGACGTGGCGCACCATGACGAAGAGGCCCAGCAGCGTGAAGATCCCCATCGCGATGACGACGAGGCGGTCGAGGTAGGCGAGATCGCCCCGGGCGACGGCTTGGTCGAGGGCGAGGCGCACGCCCTGGGGCAGGATGAGGTTCAGCGCGCCAGCGCCTAGCAGCAGCGACGTCGCCAGCAGCCAGCGCCCGAGGTAGGGGCGGAGGAGGCCGGCCATGCGGCGTAGCGGGGTGGCTGCCATGGCGTGTGCGTACCGCGCGGGGCGTCTGCCAGCAAGCCGGTCGCGGCCCCGGCGGGGCTCCTCAGGCTGTGGGGCGTGGCCCGAGTCCGAAAGGCAGGAGCAGGGGCTCGCCGCCGAGCTCGACGTGAGTTCGGCCGGCCCGCAGCTCGGCTCTTCCCCCGTCCACGACGGCGTGATCGGCGGACGCCACCCTGGCGAGGGCCTGGGCCGCGGCGTCGTCGAGGGGGGCGAGCGCGGCGAAGCGGACCCGCGTCGGGCCGTCCCACCGCGCGTCGATGAGCGCGGCCTGGATCGCGTCCGCGACGTACAGGCGGGGGCGGGCGAGCTCGGCGTCGAGGGCGGCCACGAGGTCGGGGTAGGTCCGGGCGAGGTGGGCGGCGGCGAGGTCCGCGATGGCGGAGGACGCGGCGCAGTCGTAGGCGCAGGGAAACCAGGCCAGCCAGGCGAAGCGGTGGAGCGCCAGGTTGTTGAGCCGCGGCAGATAGACGCGCGTGCGAGCCATGGCCGCCGTGATGGGCACTCGGTTCGGCCAGCGGCGCGCGAGGCTGGCGAAGGCCTGGGCGCAGCAGGGGGGGTAGCCCAGCAGCTCGCCCAGCTCGATGGCGTCGGCCTGGCCGGGGGTGTCGGCCCCCATCCGGTCGAGGACGCGGGCGCGCTCGGCGAGGGCCAGGTCCCTCGAGGCGTAGACGACCTGCCGCTCGCGCGCGTCCCCGGTCTGCGGCCGCGCCATGACCAGCGGCGCCTCCTCCGCGCCCAGCCGCTCGCACAGCCAGCGATGCAGCCTGCTCTCCCGGTCGAGCAGCGCCCGCCGCGCGACCTCGCCGCCCACCGCGATCGCCCGCTCCACCAGGGGATGGGTCGCGAGCGGTCGCACCGTGTGCGCGCTGTCCACGTCGGTGACCATCGCCTGGGTCGCGACGTCCTCGCGCACCGGCTCGCCGATGACGGTCTCGCACCCCAGCGCCGCCCACCGCTCCCGCGCCGCCGCCACCGCGCTGAGATCGTGCAGCTCCCGCACCACCGGCTTGAGACCGATCGCCATCAGCACCTCGGTCGCCAACCCCGCCGGCAACCGCGAGCTGGCCTCGCTCGGTCCGCCGGGTGACGGCGCCGCGTGTACCCCATCGCCGCCCAAGCTGGCCTCCGCGTCGCCGGATCTTGACCGGGCGGGGCGCCCGAGGATATCGGTGCGCCCCATGCCGCTCGGACACTTTGCCATCGACGGGGTCGAGATCAAACCGGGGCTGGTCCTCGCGCCCATGAGCGGCGTGACGGACTCGCCCTTTCGGCGCTTGGTGCGGCTGGCCAGCGGCGACGCGGTCGGGCTCTTGGTCAGCGAGTTCATCTCGGTGGAGTTGCTGACCCACCGCACCATGCAGAGCCTCATCCGCATGGCCTTTCACCCGTCCGAGCGCCCCGTCGCCATCCAGATCTACGGCGCAGACCCGGCCAAGATGGCCGAAGCCGCGCGCATCATCGCCGACCACGGCGCTGATATCGTCGACATCAACTGCGGCTGTCCGGCGCCGAAGATCGTCCGTCGCGGCGGCGGCGCGGGCCTGCTCCGCGACCTGCCGCGGCTCGGGCAGATCATCGAGTCGGTGGCGGCCTCAGTCCCCATCCCGGTCACCGTGAAGATCCGAAACGGGTGGTGCGACGACAGCCTCAACGCGCTCGAGACCCTTCGCGTGGCTGAAGAATCGGGCGCTCGCGCCATCGCCGTCCACGGGCGGTCGCGGATGCAGCTCTACAGCGGCAGCGCCGACTGGAGCGTGGTCCGCCGCATGGTCGAGGTCGCGCGCATCCCGGTGATGGGCTCGGGCGACGTGATGAGCGCCGAAGACGCCATCCACCGCTTCGACAGCACCGGGTGCGCCGGGGTGATGATCGGCCGCGGGGCGGTCACCAACCCGTGGATCTTCCGGCAGATCGTCGACGACGCGTCCGGCCTCCCGCGCACCGAGCCCACATGGCGCGAGCGCATCGAGGCGCTGCACGCCTACCTGGGGATGCTCGGCGAGACCTACCCGCAGCGCGTGCTCCCGGGGAGGCTGAAGATGATGCTCAGCCGCTTGATCAAGGGGATGCCTGAGGCGCCTGGGATTCGACTGCGCTGCCTGCGCGAGGCCGACGCCCACGCCATGCTCGCGATGCTGCGCGCGCACTGTGAGGCCCACGGCGTCCTGGATCTGCCGCCCAGCGAAGACGGCGCCCGCGCCGCCGCGTAGCCCGCGCGCCCGGTCGAGGTAGGCCCCGCGAGGCGCCCCGGCTCCAGCCCGTCCGCGCCGGCCCGGCCGACCCCCGCGAAACGCGCCGCCGCCGCCGCGCGATAGCGAACAAGCATCTCCGAGCCGTTGTCGCGCGCCGGCGAGGCCGCTAAGCTCCCCTCCATGGCGCTTCTCTTCGGTGACAAGAAGACCCCGCTTCAGCGCCTCAAGCGCGGTGATTTCAGAACGCAGGACGAGCTGCGTGAGCTGATGACCACCCTCGCGGAGGACCGGGACCTGCGGATCCAGGACCTGACGTGGGCGTTGACCGACGCGCGCCGCGACCTGCGCGCCCTGGCCCACGAGCTGGTGGTCTCGCGCAACCTGCCCGGCACCTACCAGACGGTGCTGCGCGAAGCCTGCACCCAGGAGGCCGGACCGCAGCGCCGCCTGCTCGTGACGCTGCTGCCGCGCATCCAAGACCCCCAAGCCCTCGACCTGCTGACCCAGCTCATGGACAAGGGCAGAGGCGAGTCGCCGATGGTCGCCTGCGAGGTGATGCTCAGCTACCCGCTTGAGCAAATCCACGGGTTCGTCGCTCGGTTCTTGCGGCTGGGCGACGAGGACATTCGCCTGCGCACCCTGGCCAAGCTGCAAGACGAGAGCCGCGAGGGGCACCCGCTGGACCGGCAGCTCCGCTCCATCGTGAACCAGATGTGCGCGGATCCCAGTGATCGCGTGCGTTTACGTGCGTTTCAGGTGCTCGCCAAAGACCCGGATCCGGCGTTCATCCGGCTCATCCTCGATCGCCTCCGCTACGAGCGGTTCACGGTCAAACAGCAGCTCATCCACATCCTTGAGAACACGAACGTCGGCAAGGACAGCGGCATCCTCGACGAGCTGATCTCGCTGCTCGGCGAGGGCGACGACCTGGTGCGCAACGCGGCGCTGAAGATCGCGACGCGCGCCGGCGACCCGAGCGAGGTCATCCGCCGCATCATCCTCTACTCGCGGTCGCTGATGGGCTGGATGCGCGACCGCATCCACCAGACGATCGCCGAGTTCGGCGACCAGTTGCTCGACCCCATCATCGAGCTCATGGGGCACCGGGACCCGGCCGTCCGCACCAGCGCGCTGCTCTTCGCGGTGAACCACCACAGCGACAAGCTCATCGCGCCCATCATCCGCTTGCTGGGCGATGAGGACTGGTGGACGCGCATCGTCGCCATGGACAGCCTGGGTCGCCTCAAAGCGACCGAGGCCGTCGAGCCGCTGGTCCACGCGCTGGCGGATCCGGACGTGCGCTGGTCGGCGGTCGAGGCGCTGTCGGCCATCGGCGACCCGCGCGCGCTGCCCGCCATCGCCAAGCTGCTGGGCGACACCGCCAACGAGGTCCGGCTCGAGGTCATCAACGCCCTCGAGCTCTTCAACGACCCGCGTGGGCTGAAGCTGCTGCAACAGGTGATCCAGCGCGACCCCGAGCTCGAGGTGCGCGAGCGGGCCATGGAGGCCTTCAAGCGCATCAGCGCCGCCAATGAGATAGCGGTCGACGAGACCAGCCTCAAGGCCGATCTCGCCATCACGGCCACGACCGACAAGCAGATCGACCGCCTCCTCGTGCAGACGCGGAGGATGGGGGCGTCGGACCTCCACCTCTCCCCAGGCATCCCGGCGTCCGTGCGCAAAAACGGCCAGTTGGTGCAGCTCGGCGAGCGCGTCTTCTCAGCCGAGGAGACCAGCGCGCTCATCCGCGAGATGCTCACCGACAAGCAGCGCGGGACCTTCCGAGACCAGAAGCACCTCGACTTCTGCTACGACATCCGGGGGGCGGGGCGTTACCGCACCAACGTCTTCGAGGAGCGGCTCGGCACGGGCGCGGTCTTCCGCGTCATCCCGAACGAGGTCCCCAACTTCGAGACCACCGGCCTGCCGGACCAGCTCACCGACATCGCCAATCTGCACCAAGGGCTGGTCATCGTCTCCGGCGCGGCTGGCTCCGGGAAGACGACGACCCTGGCGGCGCTGGGTGCCGTCCCACATGTAGGTGGATCGCTTGTAGAACCAACTGGTCGCCAGCGCAC
>CAZNZH010000094.1:0-11320 GCA_964577445.1 uncultured Myxococcales bacterium | reverse complement strand
GGACGCATTCTTGGTACGTTAAGGCCGTCGACCTTGCTGGTAACCTGCGGCAGAGCGCTCAGACCAGGAACTTCACCATCGACCGCGCGCCGCCAGCGAGCGTGACGCTGGTCGACGTCGCGCCCCACGGCACGGGGGACTGGGTGTCCTCGTTCCTGCCCACCTTCGAGTTCAGCGCTGCCGACGGTGTGGGTGGGTCGGGGATCTCGTTTTTCCGGCTCTACATCGACGACTTGCCCTATGGCGGGCCCGATATCCCTGTGGGTTCCGGGTCTTGCGGGCCGAACACCTGCGCCGACGCCTACGACCTGATCTCGGACGGACCGCACACATGGTACGTCGAAGCCTTCGACCAGGTCGGGCTCTCAACGGTCTCCGCGGAGGGCACGTTCAGCGTCGAGACATCTCCGCCAGCAGCATTTGTGCAGACCAGCCCGGAGAATGGAGTGACGGTTCAGACCTTCTCTCCGCTCTTGTGCTGGCAGGCCACCACGGACGCCGGTTCGGGAGTCGCGGGATATCAAGTGGCTGTCCAGAAGGTCGGCGGGGCTTCGGTGACCTACTCGGTCGCGCCTCAGCCCGGCGAGACGGAGCTGTGCGTGCGTGCCGAGCCGCCGCTCACCAACGGTAACTATACATGGAGCGTCACCGCCTCCGATCTGGCGGGCAACACACGGGTCGCCAACGGTGGCGCTGCGTGGACGATGACGATCGAGAAAGACGTTACGCCGCCCGTCGCGACGGTGTCGAAGCCCGCTTCGGACGGCTCCCTCTCCGGGTGTGTCTCCGCGGAGTTCACTGGGGCTGCCAGTGATCCGGGGCCCACGGTGACCGCTCCGCCTGGCTCGGGTGTGACGATGGTCGACGTCCAGGTCGACTCGACCACTTCGGGAGGTTGGACGGCCGCTACGCTTGGCGGGACGTCGTCTGACGCGACGCGGCCCTGGAGTTGGACGTGGGCTGCGCCGCAAACCGGCTCGCACACGATCTACGTCAGGACCACGGACGCTGAGGGAAATGTGCAGACCGTCCTAACCACGCGGACGTTCAACGTCGACTGCACCGGGCCCCTGGCTTTTGCGCTGACTTCGCCGGCCGAGCAGGCTCAGCGCGCGGCTTGCTCCAGCTTCTCCTGGGCTGCCACGACCGATCAGCCCGCGGGGATGGGGCGCTACGAGCTTCGGATTCAGCCATCGGCGGGTGGTGCGCCGGTGGTCATCGACGCGGGGCTGTCCACGAGTCGTACCCTCGTCGGCGCCGAGTGCCTCGCCCAGGGGACATACACCTGGAGCGTCAAGGCCTACGACACGCTCGACAACAGCACGGACAGCTCGAGCAGCCGAACCTTCTACGTCGACACGAGCGGGCCAGTCGCGTTCCCGCTGCTGACCCAATCGCCCATCCAGCCATCGGGATGGACGTGCAACGGACGCTCAGTGAGCGTCGCGTGGAGCCCCTCGACCGACACCGGCCCCAACGGTGGCGCGGGGATGGCGGCTCAGCCTTACCAAGTGTATCTGGACGGCTCGCCGTTTGGCGCGCGAACGAGCGCGACGAATCGGACCTTCACGAATCTGGCCGATGGGCCTCACACGTGGACCGTTCGCGCCTATGACAACCTGGACAACTGGACGGCGGCGACGGTCAGCGGGTCGCTGGGCGGCTTCAGCGTGGACTGCACGCCTCCGGGGGTCGCAGAGACCGTCGCGCTACGCCTTTACGCGAACGACGTCCCGACGAACCCGGCGCGACACACCAGCACGCCCTTGGACACTGGGTTGGACGTCGTCGCGGGCGAGACGCTTGAGGTCACGGCGCGCGGGGAGCTTTGCTTCACCGACGACGCATCCTGTGACCCGGAGCTACGTGAGTATGGGTTCTGCATGGGTCCCGAGGGCAACGAGCTGATCCTGGGGACCTTCTCGAAGTTCTACGCCGCGTTCCTCTACGGTCGGGTGACGGCGTCGATCGCTGGGCACGAGGGATCACCGGTCGACGTGGGTTCGGGGTCCGTGCTCATCGCGCCGTTCACGGGGCGGCTCCTGCTCTCGGCGAACGACGACGACGACTACAACTGCGCCTCGAAGTGGGACGAGGTCACCGTTCAGCGTGAGTCCGGGTTCAACCTGTTGTTCCCGGTGAATGGCGTCGTGTCCGATGATGTTCGGCCGACCTTCGAGTGGAGCGCGGTGACCGATGCTGGGGTCGGAGTCGATCGGCTGGAGTTTGTGCTGAACGGCAACGTGGTGGACGGGAACCTGCCCGCAGGCGCCACGAGCTTCCCGTTGCCGGTGACGTCCGAGCTCACCGAGATCGACAACACCTGGAAGGTTCGAGCCTACGACGCGCTAGGGAACGTGTCCTCGAGCTCGACGTGGACGATCCGCACGGACCTGACGCAGCCTGCGACGTTCTCGGTCACGACGCCGGTCGAGGGCGACGTGCTCGTGTCGAAGACCCCGCCCCTCTGCTGGCAGGGCACGACCGACTCGCGGTCGCAGATGGCGCACTATCTGGTGTTCTTGGACGACCAGTACAACACCGCGCAGTACCCGAACCAGACCTGTATCGCACCGGCCCAGCCGCTGTCTGAGGGCGAGCACTGCTTCTACGTCAAGGCGCAGGATGAGCTGCGGCACGAGCGGACGTCGGGGAACACCCGGTGCTTCGTGGTCGATACGCTGGCGCCGGACCCCTTCGCGCTGCTCGCGCCGGCGACAGGTGAGACGTCGTACACCGCGCTGCCTGAGTTCTGCTGGGAGACGACCGACGATCAGGGCACTGGTGTCCAGCACTATGAGATCTGGCTGTCGGGGACCAAGGTAGGGACTGTCCCGGCGCCAGCGGTGTCGCCACAACCCGAGTACCTGTGCTGGACGCCCTCAGCGCCGCTTCCGAACGGCCCGTACGCGTGGTTTGTCAACGCGGTGGACGACGCGGGGCACAGCGCCAGCGCGACGCCGTGGGAGATCACCATCCAGCGCGACCTGACGCCCCCGGTGGTGACCATCGTGACTCCGGCGGCCGATGAGCTCTACGGGGTTGGCGGCGTACCGGTGTCCGGTTCGATCGTGGATCCCACCCCGGGCACCGGCATCGCGCGGGTCGAAGTCAAAGACGCCGCCGATGTCAATTCGTGGACCGACGCCGAGCTCGATCTTGAGACCGGCGCATGGTCGATCTCATGGCCCGTGGACACGAACGGAGACCTGACTCTCTGCGCGCGCGGGTGGGACAACGAAGGCAACCCCTCGCCCGAAAGCGGCCCAGGCTCCTCCCCCTGCGTCACCGTGCGCCGGGACGTGTTACCGCCAGCCGCCTACTCGCTGCTCGCGCCCGCGGCGGATGCGTGGGTCACCGCGCGACCGACCTTCACCTGGCAGTCGACCACGGATCAGCCGGCCGGCGTCTCGCATTACTACCTGAAGGTCGCAGGGCAGAACGAGATCGACGCCGGGACCCAGACGGCCTACCAGCTCGGCGAACTTGAGGCGCTTCCTGACGGCAACTACACCTGGACCGGCCGCGCGGCCGACGCGCTGGGCAATAGCCGGCCGGCCACTGGCACGCTCAGCTTCCGCGTGGATGGACTGCCTCCCAAGGCGGTCACCTTGGCCTCCCCCGCGACCGGAACCTGGGTAAACACGGCCAAGCCGCAGCTCTGCTGGGACGCGACGACCGATAACGGTGCGTCGGGGCTTCAGGGCTACACGCTGCGGATCGATGGCCAGGCGAAGCCCGCCGTCCCGGCTGCGCAGACCTGCTACGTCCCGACCGCGAACCTCGCGGAAGGCGACCACACATGGGATGTGCAAGCGGTCGATAACGCCGGCAATCCCGGCCCGGTGAGCGTATCGCGCACGGTGCGACTGGACCTCACCAAGCCTCCGACGCCGACGCTGGCCGTGCCTGACGCGGGCGCGATGGTGAAGGCGAATCCGCCCACGTTCTTCTGGCAGCAGGTCACCGACGGCCCTGTCGCCGGACCGTCTGGCGTCTGTAGCTACGTGGTGACGGTGAACGGGGTCGAGCAGGTCGCTGCGTCCACCGCGAACAAGCTGGTCTGGCCAAGCGTGCTCACCGACGGTGAGATGCAGTGGAGCGTTCGTGCCGTGGACTGCGCGGGGAACGCGGGGGCGGACGCGGCGCGGACGCTCTACTTAGACACCAAGGCGCCAGCCCAGGTGGTCATCACGGCGCCGTCCGATGGGGTCTGGACGACCGATACCCGGCCGACCATCGCGTGGCAACCGAGCTCGGACGTGGGAACTGGGCTTTGCAGCTACCAGGTCACGATCGATGGGGACGAGGCGAGCATCGAGGGCTTGGTCACGAGCTACACCCCGTCGGCGGACCTCGATGACGGTCTGCACACGCTGGTCGTCCGAGCGGTCGACTGCGCGGGGAACCTGTCGCCGCCGAGCTCGCTGAGCTTCGGTGTCGACACGTCGGGCCCGCAGACGGTGGTGCTTGGTGAGCCTGCGAACGGCGCGTGCGTCGGGACCAGCGGCCCGGCGCTGAGCTGGAGTCCATGCGGCGACGAGGGTTCGGGCGTAGCCAAGCTCGATCTGTGGGTCGACGACGCGCTCGCTGCTGCGAATCTGGCGCCGGACGCGACTACGGCAGCCGCGACGGGCCTCGCGGCAGGAGCCCACGACTGGTACGTGGTCTGCACCGACGGCGTCGGCGAGGCGACAGCCTCGGTCATCAGCACGTTCGAGGTCGACCTCGCCCCGCCGGGGATCACGTCCGTCGGTCTCGAGCTGCTCGGCGGTGCCTCTGGGAGCATCGAAGTCACGCTTGAGGTCGCCGATGCGGCGCCCTGCGGGGTCGGCAGCGTCGAGGTCGCACTTGACGATGGCGAGTGGCTGTCGGCCGACGCGACCACAGGCGGCAAGTGGGGCTTGGACCTGGGCGTGCTCGACGACGGGGCGCACGAGCTGCGGGTTCGAGCCGTCGACTCGGTCGGGAACGAATCCGAACCGGTGGTCTACGCATTCGACACAGGCCAGTGCTGGATCGTAGGGGCGTGCGCGCCGGGCAGTGGCACCTGTTCGACCGCGGCGCCCGGCGACCTCGCGTGTGACGATGGCGACGCCTGCACCACCGAGGACTTGTGCGACTCCGGGGCCTGCGTCGGGGGGGCGCCGCCAGTCTGCGAGGACGGAAACGACTGCACGACGGACTCGTGCGACCCAAGCACGGGCTGCGTCAGCGAGTTCAACACGAACCCTTGCGACGACGGGAACGCGTGCACCGACGGCGACGCCTGCCAGCTAGGGGCGTGCGCCGCGGGTACACCCGTCGTGTGCAACGACCTCGAGCCCTGCACGACCGATAGCTGCGACCCCGCGTCGGGCTGCGTGAATGCGGCCAACACGCTCCCGTGCGATGACGGGGACGCGTGCACCGCTGGAGACATCTGCGCGGCGGGCGCCTGCACGCCTGGCGGACCCGTGGACTGTACCGACGAAAACCCTTGCACGACCGAGAGTTGCGACGCGACGGCGGGATGCTCTCAGGCGCCGAACTCGGAGCCTTGCGACGACAGCGATGCGTGCACGGTCGGTGACGTCTGCAGCGGCGGCGCCTGCGCGCCAGGAGCAGCACTGAACTGCGACGACGGCAACCCGTGTACGACGGACGCCTGCGACGCCGCGGTGGGCTGCACGCATGTCGACAACGCCGAACCCTGCGATGACGGCGACGCCTGCACTGACGGCGACGCCTGTGCGCTAGGCGCTTGCAGCAGCGGCGGCCCGGTGGTGTGCGACGATCAGAATCCGTGCACGGAGGACTCGTGCTTCCCAGCGACGGGCTGTTCGAACGCGGACAACGCCGAACCGTGCAATGACGGGGACGTCTGCACGCAGGGGGACGTATGCGCTGGCGGCTCCTGCGCGGCGGGCGCGGCCGTCAATTGCGACGACGACAACCCTTGCACCGACGACTCTTGCGATCCGCTTACCGGGTGCGTGAACGCGCCGAACGCCGCGCCGTGCGACGATTCGGATGCCTGCACCGAGGGGGACTCCTGCTCGAGCGGCGCATGCACGGGTGGGACGGACGTGAATTGCGACGACGACGGCAACGCCTGCACCGCCACGAGCTGCGATGCAGCGGTTGGCTGCGTATCCGAGCCGGTCGACGGTCCCTGTGACGACGGCGACGCCTGCACCGAAGGCGACGTCTGTGTCGATGGGACCTGCTCAGCAACGCCCGTGGCGTGCGGGGACGGCAATCCATGCACGATCGACGCCTGCGATGCGGACCTGGGGTGTCACAACGACCTCATCGCGGGCTGCTGCAGCGCGACTTCCGACTGCGCGACCGGCGAGGCGTGCGACAACGGATCCTGCGTCGACGTCCTCTGCGCGCCCTGTACTCCGACCGCCGACTGCGGCAACGGAGCGCTGTGTGTGGCGCTGCCGTCGGGCGACTACTGCCTCGCCGCTTGCGCCGTCCCCTGTCCTGAAGGCACGTCGTGCAGCAGCGACGCAGGGGACGTTTGTGTTCCCGACTCGGGAGACTGCACCTGCACCGCCGACGCCGGGGCTACCTGTGTCGACGGCGCCTGGGTAGACGTGGACTCGTGCGGAAAGCCGGGCGCTGTGCTTGAGACTTGCGTGAATGGATGCGTCGAAGCGTCGGGATGTTGTCCCGACGGCACCGAAGCCAAGGCGGGCGAATGCGTGGCCACGACGCCAATCGACGGTGACCCCGACGCCGGCACCCCGGACAACGAACCTGACGCGGCGGTCTCCGACGCAGGTGCGGACGCAGAGTCGACGGACACGTCGGACCCCGACAGCACATCCAGTGATGCGAGTGACGATGTCGGCCCTGATGACACCGCGGGCGAGCTCGGCCAGGACGCGCCAGCCTCCGACGCGGTCGCTGCTGACTCGGCCGCCGACACCACTGCGCCATCCGACAACGCTTCGTCGGAGACAAGCGCCGAAGGGACGTCAAGCGGCGGGTCCGGCGGTGGTTGCTCGGGCGCGCCCCAGGAGACCCCAACCTGGCCGCTGGGTCTTCTGCTCGTGCTGATGGCCGGGGGGTGGCGAAGGCGGCGAGTGCCGACCCCGAGCCAAGCCTGTCGAACGGAAAGGGGGTGACGTGATGCGGCGCGCTGCGATCATCTCGCTGCTGCTGTTTACTGCCGTCTCCGAGCCCGGATGGGCCGCAGACTCAGTCTCGACCACCGCCGCCCGACTTGAAGCTCAAGTCGGCGCTGGGGGACCCGTCGCGATCCTGCCGTCTGACGCGGGGCTGACGGCCAGCAATCTCGACGGAACTGTCACCGAGGTCCTGGTTCCAGGGGTGGTTTCCTGGGTGCTGGTGGACAACATCACCAGCACGGTCTGGTTTTTCCGCGAAGGGCCGCGCAAGGAAGGGGCGAAACCCGCGCGAGACCTCCTTGCGCTCGATCTGCGGTCGGCTGAGACGAAAGCGGTCGTCATCATCGCGTCGATGCCAAGCGACAGCGGAGACGCCGCGCCCGAGACTGTCGGGATCCGAACGCCGCACGGGTATCTGAGTGTCGACTCGCCACAATCATCGCGTGTGGATATCCACGTCGACGGAAAGCCGAAGCTGGTTGCAGACGCTCGTCTGCAGGCGACGTGGCTCGACGACGTCGGCGCCTGGGAACGGAAAGTGCTGCGCAAGGTGCGATTGACCGCCGCGGGCAAGAAACTGCTCGTCCAGCTCTCGCGGCGCGCCAAAGCGCACGCGCCTCCGTCCCCGCCCCAAGAGCCAGCGAGGGTCCGGGTTCCCACGGACGCCTGCGAGGACCCCAAAAACTGCGGCGTAGCCCGCGCACTGGACGGCACCCCATACTGGCTCGTGACTACGAGTTGGGGATGCGGTGACGGTTGCTACTCGACCGAGCAGCTCTTCGACCCAAGAACCAAACGGTTTCTGAACTTACGTGAACACATGGCGACCTCGGCCGCTCCGTTCGCGGACGGGGCCTTCCCGCTGCCTGGCTCCGTCTCCCCCAACGGCGAAGCGTACATCTCGTCCGGTGCTATCTATCGATTCGATCGCGGACCCATCCGCGCGGCCCTACCGGCCAACACGCCGAGAGGCGGGGGCTGGATCGGCGGTTGGGACGTCTCGGAGTAGGGACTCTCGGGCACCACCACATCTGCCCCGTCGCGGGCCGGTCAGCCCACGCCAACCGGGGCGGGTCACCAACTCACACTTTTTGGGGAATCATCCATGGAAAGAAGCTCCGCACATCTTCCTGCCGCCCATCCACTCTCGCAGCAGGATCCAACCACGACATCGGCGTTGACGGCTCAGCGTGCAAGACCCCTGTCCAAACGCCGAACATCCTCGCACCACGCAACCCCCTCGTCCTCGACACCCCGGCTCGTCTTGCTCGGGCTGATGACCGTTTTCTCCACCTCCGCTGGTTGCGTCGCCTGCGAGGAGGAGTACGTCCGGGACTACCGGCCCGTGGAGCGCGTCGCCCCCGTTCAGCCCGGGCTCAAATCCGTTGTTCGAACCATTGAGCGGCAAGAACAGGTTACCGAATACACTTTGGCCGTTGAGCCCCCACAAGAGGCAGCCAAACACGACGGCCTGGTCGATGTAAGTCTCGAAATCGTTCACGGCCTGGACTGCGGCGGTCACACCGACTGGACGGCCTCGCGCACGACGTCGCTCGGCGCCCAGTACTCCGCCTGCGTCGTGGACTGGTTGGATGGAACCCACTTCCTGGCCCAACTCACTATCCGCAACGACCTGCCCCACGTGCTCTACCTCGCTCGGATCAAGCTAGCCCTTCGGTCCCCAGGTCGGCGCGTGATAGCGATCGAAGACCGTTCTGCGCTCGCGGAGCACTGGCAGCGCGTCCGTGTGGACACCGCAGAGAGTGGACGGGCGTTTGTGGCCGGGCCTGGCGGTACCGTTCCCCCGAGCACCGACGGCTTCCAATGGGTACGGGAGCCCACCATCGATTTCTCGCCAGCCATGCGCAGTATCCCACCCCTCGATATGGAGCGGCCCGTGCTGCCAGGGGAAGTCCGCCGTGGATATGTCGTGATTCACATCCCCCCGGAAGAATCTGGCGGCGATTTCCTGCTCGGTCTGTATGACGTGACGGTAGCGACCGGTCCAGACTCCCTCGCCAAGCGAGTGGTTTCATTTGAGTTTCCGCTTCGGCGGGTGGCCAGGACGCGATCGATCCTGGCGGCCGAGCAGGTGAAGGAAACGGTTCGAGCCGACGGGTCGCCGGCGGGCGCCGGACCATCCCGTGCCGCCGAGTCCCCTTCGACTGACGGCGAGGCCGGCGCTGCAGAACGAGTCACAACCTGCGCCCTGGGGTCGCTCGACGCGCTCACGCTAGCTCAGCCTCTGCTTCGGTCTTGGATCGGCAAGAGCGTGTCAGTCCTGATGCAGGACGGTCGCCTGTTCCGCGGTCGGCTGGCCGGCGTGAGCGACGTCGCGATGATCCTGAGGAACGAAAGCAACGAACGCATCGTCCTCGATCCCTACTCGGCAGCCCGCGCCGACTTGGTGGATTGACCTCGCGTGGTCGGCTCTCACCCTGCAGTCACGAATCAAGGAGCCGCCACCGATGAAGCGGTGGGTCAGCCGAGTTCCGACGCGATGCGCGGCCAACTCGAATCACGGCCGCGCGGAGCGACAGCCACCGCCGCCACCCACCACCACCCGCCGCCGGAAATCCACCCAATACCGCTGCCATGGCCCCGCACCCCGAAGCGCAAAGTCTTCGCCCTCAACGCCTGCGCGTCCGTGTCCGCCCTCATCATCGCTCACCTCCCGCAGCGCGCCGCATCCGGGCGCGGCCGCAAACGCGAAAGATCCTCGGCGATACGGCGACCTAGCGTCACCCCAGGCGCGGCGAGGTGATACGCTTGACTCCCGGCACACTACTAGCAACATCGCAAGCGTCATCACCGTGAAGACAGGAGGTAGATATGAAGACTGGTAGGCAATGCGCGTTGGTGGCAGCGATCGGAATGCTGTGGGTCACGCCATGCTGGGCCGCGAGGGTGATTGCTGTTGACTTCGAGCGTACCAGCGACGCGCTCGTGTTCACGATGACGCTCGATCAGAAGCCTGAATCGTCCCAGGTCGCGGGCGAGATTGATGATGGCAGCGCCTTGGTTCTGTCGCTCAAAGACTACGAAATCGCTCGTTGGTGGCCGAATTCCGTGGATGACCCCCTGATATTCCGCACCCTCGTCCATCCATCCGACAAATCAACGAAGGCGGGGGCGAACGAACCGGCGAGGCCGAGGGCGAACATCCGAATCCGCTTCCATGAGGAGATTGGCGAAGAGGTGTTGGGCGCGATCCACTTCACCCGGGGCCCACGCTCGCTCGTGTTCGAAGTGCCAGTGGCCGCCTTGGAGAAGTCCTCGCGCCGTCTGGCGCAGCGCCGGTATGTCGCAGCGCTCGGAAACCACAGTTGCGGCGACACTCCAGACAAGACCGTAAGGGGAAGCACAGACGGCGAGGGCTTGACCGAACACTGCGACCGTAAGGGTCTCTGCGAGACCGTCCCCAACGAGATACGTCGCGTGCCGGTGTGTGCGATGATGGGCGCCGCGGCGCCGGACCAGACGGTTCGACGAACGGCCTTCTCGGCGGTAATCCGCGACGAGCGGCCAGCGGGTCTACGGGTGCGTGGGCTCGACGACAACGGACTGCTGGCTGCGCTCGGATTGCAACCGGGTGACGTGGTGGTCGGCCTGGACGGAGAGCGCGCCTTCACCACGGTCGGGTTCTTCGACACACTCCTCCGCGGCCAGGACATGACCCTGCATATCCAGCGGCGCGGACAGAGCCGAGCCCTGAGCGTGCGGTTTAGCGAGCCTGCGGTGGCACGCAGCACCACGAGCTACGAGGCCAGACAGGATCGAGCCCTGGCCGACTGGCGGACAAGTACTACAACCTATCGACGGGCTCCCGACCCTGTCGATAGAATGGTCAACGCAGTGGCTTACTGTGGGATCAAACACCTCGGCGAGCACCTATGCGCGCAGGAACTGCGCAAACAATTCGGCACAGGAGTGGTGTCCCAGACAGCGGCCGCGGCGACGTGTTCCGCGATCGCGTCGGAGCTCGAGGACCGGCCCTCCAGCGATGCGGAGTCGTTTGCCAGCATCTTAGGCCTCCTCGCAACGCTGGGCGGTCACGAGAACGCGGCAAAACTGGCGAATTTTGCCGGATTCGCCGCCTGCGTCCGCGACGTGCGGTAGATGCCGGGCACCTGCAGCGACCACTTGTCAGCAGGGGTCGAGAAGCGCGTAGGGCCGGCGAGCAGCGCGTGACGCCGACA
>CAZNZH010000093.1:0-11407 GCA_964577445.1 uncultured Myxococcales bacterium | reverse complement strand
GCCGTGGCCTGGGGCGCCGCCACCTTCGCCGCCGGGCGCTTCTCCCAGTCCGACCACATCGTCCACGACTACGCCCTGATGACCTACGACCGCGGCACCCACGAGCCGCGCTACGACGTCATCATCGCCCGCGGCACCCGCGCCCCCACGCGCGCCGACCAGTGGAAGCAGACCGTCGTGCCGCTGTGCCTGCGCGGCGAGCCCGAGACCACCTTCAAGCTGGTCATCTGCGAGCTAGGCCGCGCTTGGGCCGGCGAAGACCACCTCGCCCACGACACCGACGGCCGCCTGCACCGCCTCAGCACGGTGACCGACAAGCCCCTGGTCGTCCCGCTCAACGCGTCCAACCCCACCCTCGGCACCCTCAGCCCGCCGCACCTGCCCGGCGACCGCACCCCGCGCCTCGAGCTGGCCTTCGGGGTCAACGCCGACCGCTGGCTCATCGCGACGGTGCGCGACCTGAAGACCCGCCGGTTACTGATGAGAGAGGAGCCCGTCGTCCGCCTCCTGTGACCCGCCCGACCGCGGCCCCCGCCTTGTCATCCTGTCCGCGCTGGTCCAGATTCGAGCCCATCACCCATGGGAGAGAATCGATGAAGAGCCGCGCCGCCGTTGCATTCTCCGTGGGCCAACCGCTGAAAGTCGTCGAGATCGACGTCGCCCCGCCTCGTCGCGGCGAGGTGCTGGTCCGCATCACCCACACCGGCGTCTGCCACACCGACGCCTTCACCCTCAGCGGCGACGACCCCGAGGGCCTCTTCCCCACCGTCTTGGGCCACGAGGGCGCCGGCATCGTCGTCGAGCTCGGCGAGGGCGTGACCAGCGTGGCGGTCGGCGACCACGTCATCCCGCTCTACACCGCCGAGTGCCGCGAATGTAAGTTCTGCAAGTCCGGCAAGACAAATCTTTGCCAAGCCGTGCGCGCCACCCAGGGCCAGGGCCTGATGCCCGACGGCACCTCGCGCTTCTCGTACGAGGGCAAGCCGCTCTTTCATTACATGGGCACCAGCACCTTCAGCGAGTTCACGGTGGTGCCCGAGATCGCGCTGGCCAAGATCAACCCGGCCGCGCCTGCCGAGAAGGTCTGCCTGCTGGGCTGCGGCGTCACCACCGGCATCGGGGCCGTCCACAACACAGCGAAGGTGCAGCCCGGCGACTCGGTGGCGGTCTTCGGCCTCGGCGGCATCGGCCTGGCGGTCCTCCAGGGCGCCCGCCAGGCGAAGGCCGGGCGCATCATCGGCATCGACATCAACCCCAGCAAGTTCGCGCTGGCCAAGGAGATGGGCGCGACGGAGTGCGTAAACCCGAGAGACCACGCCGAGCCGATTCAGGACGTCATCGTCGAGCTGACCGGCGGCGGCGTGGACTTCAGCTTCGAGTGCATCGGCAACGTCGACCTGATGCGCGCGGCGCTCGAGTGCTGCCACAAGGGCTGGGGCGAGAGCATCATCATCGGGGTCGCCGGCGCGGGCCAAGAGATCCGCACGCGGCCCTTTCAGCTCGTGACCGGGCGGGTCTGGCGCGGCTCGGCCTTCGGCGGCGTGCGCGGGCGCACCGAGCTTCCCGGCATGGTCGAGCAGGCGATGCGCGGCGAGATTCAGCTCGACCCCTTCGTGACGCACACCATGCCGCTCGAGCGCATCAACGAGGCGTTCGACCTGATGCACGAGGGCAAGTCCATCCGCACGGTCATCCACTTCTGAGGCGGCGCCGCCGACGGTCTCGACCCCGCCAAGTCAACCCTTGGGGGTCAGACCCCGTTCATCAATTTACAACGCGATCTGGGACGGTGGACCTCTCCAATTCATCAGGTGGTATCGAATGAATCGCATCGAAGAGCGCGCTTGCTTCGGCGGGCGCCAGGAGGTCTGGGAGCACGCGTCGGAGGCTCTGGGCTGCACCATGCGCTTCGGCGTGTACCTGCCGCCCCAGGCCGCCCGGAGGCCCTGCCCCGTCGTGTATTTCCTGAGCGGGCTGACCTGCACCGAGCAGAACTTCATCACCAAGGCGGGAGCGCAGCGGGTCGCGGCCGATCTCGGGCTGGTGCTTGTCGTGCCGGACACCAGCCCGCGCGGTGAGGGGGTCGCCGACGCGGACGGCTACGACATTGGCAAGGGCGCCGGCTTCTACCTGAACGCGACCCAAGAGCCGTGGGCGGAGCACTACCGGATGGCCGACTACGTCACCGCCGAGCTGCCCGCCGTGGTGGAGCAGCGCTTCCCGGTGAGCGACCGCCGCGGGATCAGCGGTCACTCCATGGGCGGCCACGGCGCGCTGGTGCTGGCGCTGCGAAACCCCGGCCACTACCAGAGCGTGTCGGCGCTGGCGCCCATCGTGGCGCCGACGCAGGTCCCGTGGGGGGAGAAGGCCTTTGGGGCGTACCTGGGCGAGGACCGCGAGGCGTGGAAGGAGTGGGACGCGTGCGAGCTGGTGGCGAGCGCGACGGAGCGCCTGCCCTTGCTGGTGGACCAGGGCTCGGCCGACGACTTCCTGGCGACACAGCTACAGCCCGAACGCCTCGACGCCGCCTGCAAAAAAGCGGGGCACCCGCTGACCCTGCGCATGCAGCCCGGCTACGACCACAGCTACTACTTCATCGCGACCTTCATCGGCGACCACCTCGCCCACCACGCAAACGCGCTGGGCTCAGCGAGGGCCTAGCGGGCCGGTGGGGCGCCCTCGTCGATGAGGTAGCGCAACGCGTCCGCGTGCGGGGCGGCTGCGGCGGCGTCGTAGTAGACCTTCGACCCCTCGCTGGCGCGCAGGACGTGATTGAAAAACCCAATCCCGAATTGACGAATCAGCGGGTGGGCCACCGATGTGGGGATGTTGCTCTCGCCGCAGCCGTCGCCGAGCGCGTTGTCGGCGCCCTTGATCTCGAGCTGAGCGGCGATGTCCTTGAGCTGGAGCAGGCAGATGTCGCTGTAGCTGAAGTGTCCGCCCTGGAGCAGATCGAACAGGTAGCGGGGCGCCGGCAGCCGATCGTAGGCGTCGTACATCTCGACTTGGGGGTCGAGGGTCTTGTCCAGCGCGTCGGCCATGATCATCACCGGGATCTTGAAGTCCCGGATGTCGTAGCCCATCACCCGCAGGACCTGGCTGGCCGGCGCCATGGGGACGACGGCCTTCATCCCGGGGATCTCGAGCCCGGCCATGAAGCTGGCCAGCCCGCCGAAGGAGTGACCCGACATGCCCAGCTTGTCGGGGATGATCGTGCCCTCGAAGAAGTCACCCTCGGCGGTGTTCCGCGCCAGCATCGCGTCGACGGTCTCGTGGACGTCGTAGGGGCGGTCCAGCGCGCTCAAGACGATCGCCTCGGCGCTGTAGCCACCGACACGGATCATGTCGAACAGCGTGTTGTCCGTGTGGTCCATGGCGACGACCACATAGCCGTGGCTGGCCAGATACGCAGTCCAGAACACGCTCTGAAAGCGAATGCCGTAGGCGCCGTGCGAGAACATGACCATGGGATAGGGGCCGTCCGCCGAGCGAATCGCCGCGTCGCGCACCTGGCGGATCGGGATGGGCGGCACCACGATGTCGCCGACGATGGCCAGCACGTCGGGCGGCGCGAGCTTGCGCAGGTCGATGGCCTCGAAGGGACCGTCGACGTATGCGTCGGTCGCCGGATACCAGGCCTCCACGACCAGATGCCGCGGCTTCTCCTCATATCCCAGCGTGTCGATCTCGAAGGTCGTCACGCCGACGGGGAAGGGGCCCCAGGTGGAGGGATCGGGAGCGTGGGTGGGGTCGGCGGCGCAGAGGTCCCCCACACAGGCCGGCTTGGGCAGATCGGGCTCCGCGTCGGCGGCCGTGTCAGTCGCCGCGTCGGGGCCCAGCTCGGGCTCGGTGTCTGCCGGCGCGTCGGGCGCGGCGTCGACGGGCGCGTCGGGCGCGGCGTCGACGGTCGCGTCGGTGGCGCCTGACTTGGCGTCGTCGCAGGCGCCGCTGAAGGTCGCGGCGAGGGCCAGGGTCACCAGAAAGCGCGTGCGCACGATGTCCTCCGTCGCCGGCCGCAAACCCTTGTGCAGACGGCGCCGGACAACTACCGCGTCGGTCGCCCGCGAAGCAAGGGAGTGTGGAGCTGCCACCGCACTTCTTTTCGACCTGGCCGGACACGGGCGGGCCGGAGCGCGGCGGCCCGTGCGTGGTGCTGGATGCGCCGCCGCTGCCCGGACGGCGGGTGGGCGCGCCCGCGTCCACCTTGACGGGCCGGGACGCCCGGGCGAGAAGCGAGCGCGCCCTCGGACCTGGGAGCCCGCCCGTGCTCGTCGTCATCTCGCCCGCGAAGAAGCTCGATTTTTCCCCGCCGCCGCCGAACCTCCCGGCGACCCAGCCCGCGCTCGCCGCCGAGGCCGCGCTGCTGGCGGAGACCGCGCGCAAGCTGACCGTCAAGCAGCTCGAGGAGCTGATGGGCATCTCGACAGCGCTCGCCGAGCTGAACCACGCGCGCTTTCAAGAGCTGAGCTTCCCGACCACGCCCGAAAACGGCAAGCAGGCCGCCCTCGCCTTCGCCGGCGACACCTACCTGGGCCTGGACGCGGCGACACTCGCCGCCGGCGACCTCGCCTGGGCCCAGTCCCACCTCGCGATCCTGTCGGGGCTCTTCGGCATCCTGCGCCCGCTGGACCTGATCCAACCGTATCGCCTCGAGATGGGCAGCCAGCTTCGCAACCGCCGCGGCAAAAACCTATACGCCTTCTGGGGAAAACGCCTGGCCGCCCGCGCCGACGAGCTGACGGCCGGCCACCCCGACCGCCGCGTCATCAACTGCGCCTCCATCGAGTATTGGCGAGGCATCCGCGCCGAGCGGCTGCGCGGGGGCGCCATCACGCCGGTCTTCCGCGAGCAGAAGGGCGGCGAGAGCAAGACCATCGGCTTCGTCGCCAAGCGCTCGCGCGGGATGATGGCGCGCTGGATCGTGCAAAATCGCGTCGAGGACGCAGACGCCATCAAGGACTTCCGCGAAGATGACTACGTCTTCCAGCCCGGCGACTCGACGGCGACGGAGTGGGTCTTCACGCGGCCGTCGCGCGCGGCCTGAGCGTCGGGTCCGGGCCGGCCGGGTGATCCCGCTGGGCGCTCGGCCCTCCGCACGCGCCCATGACGCTCCCTTGACGCCGGTGCCCTCTTGCGGATAGTTTAATATCGAACGATTGAGCCGGAAGCCGATGGGAACCCACGCCAAAGCCCCTGACACCACCCGCGCGGCGCTGGACGCGTACATCAAGCTGATGCGCGCGGCGGACACCGTGAACCGCGCGCTGAAGGCCGGCCTCGCCGCGGCGGGCCTCACCATGACGCAGCTCGGCGTCCTCGAGGCCGTCTACCACCTCGGGCCGATGTGCCAGCGCGCGCTGGGCGAGAAGCTGCTGGTCAGCGGCGGCAACGTGACCACGGTGGTCGACAACCTCGAGCGCGACGGGCTGGTGCGCCGGCAGCGCAGCGAGACCGACCGCCGCTTCGTGTCGATTCACCTGACCGAAGCTGGTGAAGAGCGAATCGCCGCCTACTTCCCCGAGCACGCCGAGCGCATCCGCCAGGCCATGGCCGCCCTGACCGCGGACGAGCTCGAGGCCTTTCAGCGCCTGTGCAAGAAGCTCGGCACCGGCGGGTAGCTCTCGCCCCCGCCAGCGCAAGCATCTCAGGCGAGATCGAAGACCAACACCTCGGCCTCGGGGCCTGCGCCCGTCAGCGTCAGCTCGGACACCTCCGACAGCGCGGCGCCGTCGCCCTGAGCGAGGCGCGTGTCGCCCAGGCGCACCTCGCCGCGGGCGACGTGCACGAAGGCGTGGCGGCCCGGCCCCAGCGGGTGAGTCACCGAGACGCCGTCCTCCAAGATGGTCGCCAAGATGCGCACGTCCTGGTGGATGGTGACCGCGCCGTCGGCCCCGTCGGGGGCGACCACGACCCGCAGCGTCCCGAGCTTGTCGTCTCGCGAGAACGCCCGCTGCTCGTAGCTCGGCGTCTGCCCGCGCCGCGCCGGGAGCAGCCAGATCTGCAGCAGGTGCACGGCCTCGGACTTCGAGTGGTTCATCTCGCTGTGGGTCACGCCGGTGCCCGCGCTCATCCGCTGCACCTCGCCAGCGGTGATGGCCGACCCGTTGCCCATGCTGTCGCGGTGGCCGAGCGCGCCCGAGAGCACGTAGGTCACGATCTCCATGTCGCGGTGCGGGTGCGTCCCGAAGCCGGCGGCGGCCGCCACCACGTCGTCGTTGATGACGCGCAGCGCGCGAAACCCCATGCGATCGGGGTCGTAGAAGTCAGCGAAGGAGAAGGTGTGGGCCGAGTCCAGCCAGCTCAGGCGGGACCGCCCGCGGTCGTCGGCTGCAAAGTGCTTGAACATGCTGCGCTCCTTTGGGTTGGCGTCGCGCGGTGCGTGGGGGGCAGCCTGGGGTCGCCCAGGCTGAGGCGGCCTTCGTGGCGCGTCGGGCGAGCGCGCGGTCTGGGTCGACAGGTCGACGAAGGGCGTTCGCGCTCTATAGATTAAGCTTCGATCGTTTGATGTCAAATCAATTAGCACGCGGGCTGGTCTGGACAAGGGGCGCCCGCGCGCGCGATGGATCGAATACGCGAACGCGCGGCCGGACCCGCGCGTTGTAGCCGCCTCACCCCCATCGACTGGAGCGAGCCATGGCCGATCGCCTCAAAGACACCGTCGCCATCGTCACCGGAGGCAGCCGCGGCATCGGCGAGGCCATCGCGCGCGCCTTCGTCGCCGAAGGCGCCAGCGTCGTCATCGCGTCGCGCAAGCAGCAGGACCTCGACCAGACGCGCGCGACCATCGTGGCGGAGCTGGGCGGCACGGTCTACGCGCGCGCCTGCCACACCGGCGACGCGGGGCACGTCCAGGCGCTCATCGCCTACACCGAGGACAAGCTCGGGACGCCCACCATCCTGGTCAACAACGCCGCCACCAACCCGTACTTCGGGCCGCTGCTGGGCGTGGGCGACGCCGCCTGGGAGAAGACCTTCTCGGTCAACGTGCGCGGGTACTTCGAGATGGCGCGCGCGGTCAGCCGCCGCCTCGTCGAGACGGGCACGCCCGGCAGCATCATCAACATCGCCAGCATCATGGGCATGGGCGCGGCGCCGCTTCAGGGCGTGTACGGCATGACCAAGGCCGCGGTCATCTCCATGACCCAGACCCTGGCGATGGAGCTGGGCCCGTCGAAGATCCGCGTCAACGCCATCGCGCCCGGCCTGGTTCAGACACGCTTCGCGAGCGCCCTGACCTCAAACCCGAAGATCGCCGAGCACTTCACCGGCCGCACGGCTGAGAAGCGCTGGGCCCAGCCCGAGGAGATCGCCGGCGCCGCGGTCTTCCTGGCCTCGGCGGAGGCCAGCTTCGTCACCGGCCAGACCCTCGCGGTCGACGGCGGCTACTCGATTTCCTGAGCCAGCTCGCGGCGGGTGTGCGGGGCTCGCCGCGGTCAGTTGCGAGCGCCCCACCACGTCGCGGCCGGCGAAAACGGCGTGCCGCCGAGATCGAAGGTCGCGTCCCACTCGCACTGCGCCTCTTTGCTCCCCAGCGCGTCGGTGTTGCGCTTGGCCAACAGCGTCGTGCCGGCGCAGCGCTTGCCCTCCGGCGAGCCGATGACCAGCGAGCCGCTCAGCGTCGCCACCTGGTCGCGGATCCAGTCCGCACCTGCCGGAATCAGCAGCTCGCAGCCCTGGATGATGGTGGTCTCCTCGAGCGGGATGTTGTCCTTGACGCCCTCCTTGGTGGCGAACCACTCGCAGCAGTCGTCGTAGTACAGGCAGAGCTCGTCGCCGAAGATGCTGGCGATGACCTTCTCGTAGCTGTCGACCGCCGGCAGGAACTCGCCCGGCTCATCGGGGTGCTCGACGGTGCCGTCGCCGAAGAGCAACGGCAGCACCTTGCGCTCGATGATGAAGTTCAAGAGCGTGCCGTAATCGAAACCGGACACCGTGTGGGGCTCGATCCACACGGCACCGGCCCCATCGACCGAGGCGCCGAACTTCGCGGTCAGCACCTTCTTATAGATGTCGACGAGCTTGACCGTGGTGAGCCCGCAGTTCAGGTCGCTGGGCGCGCAGTCGAGCCCGAACTTCCAGGTAAACGACGCCGTCTCCCACACCTCGCCCACGGTGTCCTTGGGAAACCAGCGGCTGCCGTCGCTCTCGTCGGCCACCGACGGCTCGCCCGCGATGGTGACCCGCGAGCCCAGGCGCAGGTTCGACAGCAGGCTGGCGATGGACTGCCCGGTCAGCACGGCGTCGTCGCCGATGATCTTGGCCGCCAGCTCGAAGAACGCGACGTTGGCGGCGTCGGCGGCGATCAAGCCCGTCGCGCTGAGCTGCTCGCCGGACTTCAGGAAGTCGCAGATCGTGTCCAGCAGCCCCGTCGGGCTCTTGCAGGCGGCGAGCAGCGCGACCTCACCGGGCGTGGTGAAGAGCCCGATGAGAAACGCCACGATGTCGCCCGCCGGCCCCGAGATGCCCGTGTGCATGTCGGCGGTCGTGGTGAGCAGGTACACGCCCTCCCAGCGCAGCGGCAGGTCGGTCAGCGCGACGCTCGTCGCCTTCGTTTCGCCATATGTTACCTCGACGCCCTCGGTGCAGCCGCTGACCAGCGTGGTCCCGGTCGGCGGCCCGATGACGCGGACCGCCCAGGTCTGCGTGCCGTCGGTCTCGAGGTCCGGCAGCGCGCCGACCGTCGCCTTGTCGATGAGCGAGTAAGGCCCCAGCGCGAGGTCCGCCGTGGGCAGGCCGCCCGCCTGGTCGGGGTCGAGCTCGGCGCAGGTCGGCTTGCCGCCGGTCTGCTTATAGAACCGCAGCGCATAGGACGCCGCCGCCGACGCTCCCGTGTACGTGAGGCTGACCTCCAGCGGCGGGATGGCCACCGGCTCGATCGTGACGGTGTGGCGGATGGTGCCGGCCGCGGCGTCGGCGTCGACCGACACGTCCACCTCGACGCTCACGGCCGTGTTGGCGAGCAGGCTGAGGCTCACCGTGGCCTGCCCGTTCGCGCCCGTGGTCGCCCCAAAGCTCGACAGCCGCGCCACCTCCGCCGTCGCCGCCGTGGCGAAGCGCACCGGCGCGTTGGGGATCGGCTCGCCGGTCGACTTCCGGTACACGACCGTGATGTCCACCGCGGTGCCCGACTCAGCGGTGCTCGCGCAGGTCGCCGCGCAGCCGGTCGCCGTGAACACGAGCTGGTTCGGCGGGGCGATCACGTCTGGGATGGCGTCCGGGCCCGTGTCCGCCGTCGCGTCCGGCGTGGGCGTGAGGTCGGCGGCGGTGTCCTGGGCGACGTCGGCGCCAGCGTCGGTGTCGGCCCGAACGGCCGCCGGGTCATCGCCACAAGCGGCGAACAGGTAGCAGAGGGCCGCGGCAGCGGCGAGGTGGCGTAGGCTCATGCGGGGCTCCAATGGGCGTGCGGTGGGTGGAGTGTACTCAGTTCAGCCCGCGTCCGCTCCCCGAGAATGCCCCGCCGGTAATCGGCGCGCCCCGCACCGGCCCGCGGCGACGCCCTTCGACACCCCGCGCCTCACGCGGATCCCGATTTCACCTGCACATCTCGCGCGCGGCGGCGGCACGCCGGGCGCCGGCGGCCGCGCGCGAGCCTACGCCTTGCGGCGAAACCGCCACGGCAGCAGGCGGCGCGCCCCGAGGCGGCGTTTTCCCCAGCGCAGGACCGGCAGGCTCGCCACCAGCAGGTCGCTCGGGGAAGCGCCGCAGCCGACCACCAGGCTCGCGATGGCGCGGCGGCCGAGCCAGAGGCGGCCGATGACCGGGTGGTCGGGCGCCGCGCAGGAGTCGAGCCACGCGAGCTCGGGCCGCGCCTGCAGATCGAGCAGCCCCTCGAGCTCCAGCAGCACCCCGACCGAATACCTGGCCCACCGCTCGTCGAACGCGGTCTTGAACGCGAACCCGCCGTCGCGGGTGAGCAGGTCGACGCTCTGAGCGATGGCGCGACCATCGAGGCGAATCGAGGTGCCCCGCAGCCGACCTCGGGCGTGCGCTTGACGAGCCATCACGCGGAAAAACTGCGCGCTCTGGGGGTCGCAGGCCATCGCGGTGCCGCTGCGCCGCTTCCAGCCCGAGGCCTCGAGCGCCAGGAACTCCTCGATGAAGTCCGACGGATCCTCGCTGTTTGACAGATGCGTGACCGTCAGCTCGCCCCGCTCGGCCAGCCGCCGGCGCTGCCGCCGCAGCTCGTGTCGCTTATGCTTCGAGAGCACGTGCTCGAGCCCCGGCGGCCGCTCGGCGACGCGGCGGTACACCGCGCGTTCGTAGTCTGTCACCGTCCACACCGGCGACCTCGAGCGGGGACCGAGCTGCGACACCGCGCGGCGAATCGGCCCGTCGTTGGAGATGAAGTCGAGGCTCAGGGTGGCCGTGGGGCCGAGCTCGGCGCGGGTCCAAGCGGTCAGGGCGCTCAAGGAGGCCAGCTCGCGGCCGGGGCGAACCAGCGGGGTACAGAGAGGCGAGTAGGCGTGACACCACAAGCGCGCGACCGGCAAGGGCAGCGCGGCGTGGACACGGCCGACCGCCACCGGAAACGCGGCCCACACGCGCTGTGCGGGTCCGACGGCGCGGGCGTCCTGAACCAGCAACAGGCGCACCGCGTCGGGGCGCAGCGCCTCCCACGCGGCGCGCAACATCCAGTGCTCGTGGAAGACGTTGGGCTCGACGGCGTCGCGGGCCAGGGCCTCGAGCGCCGGCTCCCATGCGCTCAGCTCGGCGGGCTCGTGCAGGGTCACGACCGCCGCCTGAGCCTGCCCGCGCCTTTCAAAGTGCTGGTTGATCGTGCTCTCCGCGCCGAGGTCGGGGGCCGGTTGCGCCGCTCGCGCTGGGAGGGCGGGCGCCACCAGCGCCGTGGACACCCATCGGGCGGAACGCGATGAAACTCAAGGTACGAGCGGGTTGCGCTGCGTCGGGTTTCGGCGCAACCAGTCTGCGGTGCGCGAGCCCTTCGCGTCGATGAGCCCGGCGTAGGGGCCTTCGTAGAGGACGTGGCCGCCCGCCGGACCGCCGCCCGGGCCCAGGTCGATGAGCCAGTCGGCTTCGCGCATCAGGTCCGGGTTGTGCTCGATGACCACGACGGTCGCGCCAGCGTCCACCAGACGATGGATGACCGTGATGAGGCGAGGGATGTCGGCCATGTGCAGGCCGATGGTCGGCTCGTCGAGGACCAGCAGGGTGTCGCTGCGGCTCTTTACCAGCAATTCACTGACTAATTTGATGCGCTGGGCCTCGCCACCCGACAAGGTCGGCGAGGGCTGGCCCAGGCGCAGATAACCCAAGCCCACGTCGACCAGGAGCTGCATGGGCCGGCGGATCTTCGGGATGGGATCGAAGAACTCGAGGGCTTCGCGGGCCGACATCTCCAGCACGTCCCAGATGCTCTTGCCGTTCCACGTCACGTGCAGGGTCTGGC
>CAZNZH010000092.1:0-11408 GCA_964577445.1 uncultured Myxococcales bacterium | reverse complement strand
CCACCGCCGAAGAGCTCGCCCAGCAGCGCGCCGCCGCCGAGCTCGCCGCCCGGACCGCCTACGCCGATCTCGAGATCGCCCTGGATCTAGCTCAGGAAACGGAGAGCCAAGCCGCCGCCGACAAGGCCCAGCTCGCCGCCCAGCTCGCCGCCCTCCAAGCCGCCGCCGAGGCCGCCCCCAAGCCCGCGGCGGCCGCCGTCATCGCGGACATCCAGCGCGCCGGCGAGCACTTCCTCCACGACGAGGCCACCACCCGCCTCGCCATCGACGCCCAGCTCACCGCTGCCGGCTGGGACGCCGACTCCGCCGCCATCTCCTACCAGGCCGGCACCCGCCCCACCAAGGGCCGAAACCTCGCCATCGCCGAGTGGCCCACCACCAGCGGCCCCGCCGACTACGTGCTCTTCGCCGGCCTCACCCCCCTCGCCGTCGTCGAAGCCAAACGCCGCGCCAAAGACGTCGCCGGCGCCATCGACCAGTCCAAACGCTACGCCCGCGACTACGTCTTTCGCGACGGCGAGCGCTCCCCCGGCGGCCCCTGGGACGCCTACGCCATCCCCTTTCTCTTCGCGACCAACGGCCGCGCCTTCATCGAGCAGCTCCGCACCAAAAGCGGCATCTGGTTTCTCGACGCCCGCCGCGCGACCAACCTCCCGCGCCCGCTCAGCGGCTGGTACACCCCCGACGACCTGACCTCGCTGCTGACCCAGGACATCGCCGCCGCCGACCACAAGCTGGCCACCGAACCCGCCGACTACCTGCCGCTGCGCGACTACCAGCGCGCCGCCATCGCCGCCGTCGAGGCCGCCATCGCCGCCGGCCGCCAGAACATGCTCCTCGCCATGGCCACCGGCACCGGCAAGACCCGCCTCGCCCTCTGCCTCATCTACCGCCTCCTCAAAGCCGGGCGCTTTCGCCGCGTCCTCTTCCTCGTCGACCGCACCGCGCTGGGCGAGCAAGCTTTCGGGGCTTTCGACAACGTGCTCCTCGAACAGCTCCAGCCCCTCACGAAAATCTACGACGTCAAGCACCTCGGCGACCTCCGCCCCGAGCCCGACACCCGCCTGCACGTCGCCACCGTCCAGGGCATGGTCCACCGCCTGCTCAACCCCGACGGTGACGCCCCACCCCCGGCCGTCGGCGCCTACGACTGCATCATCATCGACGAGTGCCACCGCGGCTACAGCCTCGACCGCGAGATGACCGACGGCGAGCTCGAGTACCGCTCCGAGGCCGACTACATCTCGAAGTACCGCCGCGTCCTCGACCACTTCGACGCCACCCGCATCGGCCTGACCGCCACCCCAGCACTCCACACCACCGAGATCTTCGGCAAACCCATCTACGAGTACGGCTACCGCCAGGCCGTCATCGACGGCTACCTCGTCGACCACGAGCCGCCCATCCGCCTGCTGACCAAGCTCAATCAGCAAGGGATCCACTGGGAAGTCGGCGAGTCCGTCAACGTCTACAACACCAGCACCGGGGTCTTCCGGTCCTACAACACGCCCGACAAGATCGACATTGAGGTCGACGCCTTCAACACGCTGGTCGTGACCGAGCCGTTCAACCGCGTCATTTGCACAGCTCTCGCCAAAGAAATCGACCCGACGCTGCCGGGCAAGACCATGGTCTTCTGCGCCACCGACGCCCACGCCGATATGGTGGTCGACCTGCTGAAGAGCGCTTTTGCGGAGACCTATGGCTCGGTCGAGGAAGCCGCGGTCCAGAAGATCACCGGCGCCACCGACAAGCCCCTTGAACACCTCCGCCACTTCAAGACCGAGCGCCTCCCCAACGTCGCCGTCACCGTCGACCTGCTGACCACTGGCATCGACGTCCCGAAAATCACGAACATTGTGTTCATCCGCCGCGTGCAGAGCCGCATCCTCTACGAGCAGATGCTAGGCCGCGCGACCCGCCTGTGCGCCGACCTCTTCGGCCCGGGTGCCGACAAAGAGCTCTTCCGCATCTACGACGCCGTCGACCTCTACAAAGCGCTCCAATCGTACTCCGACATGCGCCCCGTAGTAGTCCGCCCGGACATTCCATTCGCCCAGCTCGCCCAAGAGATACTCACAGTCCCCGACGACGCGTTCCGCCGCGGCGTGGTGGACGAGTTCCTCGCCAAGCTCCAGTCCCGGAAGCACCGCCTCACCCTCGCGCACCATGAGCGTTTCGAGTTGCTCGCCGGCACAAACGTGGCCGGCCTCATCGAACTTCTCCGCCCGAAGGACCTCGCCCAGGCGACCGAGTTCTTCACAAAACACCCAGGCGCCGCCTCGTTCCTCGACACAGTTCCCCCACCCCAGGACGGACGCGACGTCTTCATCGCCGACAAGAAGCCCGACGCGCTGATCGGCACCGAGGTCGGCTACGGCACCGCCACCAAACCCGAGGACTACCTCGCCGGCTTCAAAGCCTTCATCGAGGCCAACAAGAACGCCCTCGCCGCCCTGACGCTGGTCACCCAACGCCCCCGCGACCTCACCCGCACCCAGCTCCGCGAGCTGCGCCTCCAGCTCGACGCCGCCGGCTACCCCGAATCCACCGTCCGCAAAGCCTGGGCCGCCGTCTCCAACCAAGACATCGCCGCCTCCATCATCGGCTTCATCCGCCAACAAGCCCTCGGCTCCCCGCTGCTCCCCTATGACCAGCGCGTCGACCGCGCCCTGCACCGCGTCTACGCCCTAAAACCCTGGACGCCCCCCCAACGCCAGTGGCTCGACCGCATCGGCAAACAGCTCAAAGCCGAGCTCATCGTCGACCGCGAAGCCCTAGACCGCGGCCAGTTCAAAGCTCAAGGTGGCTTCAACCGAATCAACAAGGTCTTCGAGGGCCAGCTAGAGCAGCTCCTCGGCACCCTCCACGAAGAGCTCTGGAGAGACACCGCATGACGAACCCAACCCCCGCGCCCGGCCGCATCGAGGCCGCCCCCGACCACGCCAAGGCGAGCACGCTCCGAGCCGCCGTCACCTCCGCCCTCGCGGCCCCCGGAGCCCCATGACCACCACCCACGACATTGTCGCGCGGCTTTGGAACCTCTGTCACACGCTGCGCGATGACGGGGTGACCTATCACGAGTACGTCACCGAGCTGAGCTACCTGCTCTTCCTGAAGATGGCGCAGGAGACGGGGCAGGAATCGTACATCCCGGCCGGGTGGCGCTGGGCGGATTTGGTGGCGAAGGACGGGGTCGACCAGCTCACGTTCTATCGAGAATTGCTGATTCATCTGGGTGCGGAGGCTGGCGGCCGCGTGCAGGCCATCTACGCCAACGCCAACACCTCGCTGCGCCAGCCCCGCAACCTGGCCAAGCTGGTCGGGGCCATCGACTCCCTCGACTGGTACTCGGCCCGGCACGAGGGCCTCGGCGACATGTACGAGGGGCTGCTCGAGCGCAACGCCAACGAGACCAAGTCCGGCGCGGGGCAGTACTTCACGCCTCGCGTGCTCATCGACGTCATGGTCGACCTGATGAAGCCCCAGGCCGGCGAGGTCGTCAGCGACCCGGCCGCCGGCACCCTGGGCTTCATCACCCGCGCCAGCGCGTTCGTCGCCAAAGCCACCGGCGACCTCTTCGACCTCACCGAAGCCCAGCAGCAGTTCCAACGCCGCGACGCCTTCTACGCGGTCGAGCTTGTCCCCGACACCCGCCGCCTGGCCCTGATGAACGCGCTGCTGCACGACCTCGACTGCGAGATCATCTTGGGCGACACGCTCTCCCCCACCGGCAGCGCGCTCCCGCCCTCGGACCTCATCCTGACCAACCCGCCCTTCGGCACCAAACGCGGCGGCGGCGGCCCGACCCGCGACGACTTCACCTTCCCGACCTCGAACAAACAGCTAGCGTTCCTCCAGCACATCTACCGGAACCTCAAACCCCACGGCCGCGCCGCCGTCGTCCTGCCCGACAACGTGCTGTTCGAAGACGGCGTCGGCCAAAAGATCCGCAGCGACCTGATGGACAAGTGCAACCTGCACACCATCCTGAGACTGCCCACCGGCATCTTCTACGCCCAAGGCGTGAAGACGAACGTGCTCTTCTTCCAAAAGGGCGACCGCCAAAAAGACACAGGAAATACCAAGGAGATCTGGGTCTACGATCTCCGCACCAATATGCCGTCTTTCGGCAAACGCACCCCCTTCGCGCGCCCCGCCCTCGAGCCCTTCGAGGCGGTCTACGGCGCCGACCCCAACGGCTACAGCCCCCGAGTCGACCAGGGCGAGGACGGCCGCTTCCGCCGCTACACCCGCGCCCAAATCAGCGCCCGCGGCGACAACCTCGACATCACCTGGCTGAGAGACGAGTCCGTCGAGCGAGCCGAAGACCTCCCCGACCCCGACGAGATCGCCGCCCAGATCCTGGCCCACCTCCAAACCGCCACCGAGGAGATGCAGGCGCTGCTAGAGCTTTTAGAGCCCGACGAAACGGAAGCAGCATGAGTGGTGAAGAGCCTCAAGATCTCGGGCTGGCGATTCTCCCACCGGGTTGGGCCTGGACCACGCTCCCTACGCTATCGGGAGAGACGGGTACCTTCACCGATGGCGACTGGGTCGAGTCCAAGGACCAGGATCCCGATGGGGAGGTCCGCTTGGTTCAATTGGCCGACGTCGGCGACGGCTTCTACCGTGATAGATCCAGCCGCTTTCTCACTGCCGAGAAAGCGTCCTCGCTCAACTGCACGTTCTTGGAAACAGGTGACGTGTTGATTTCGCGTCTCGCCGATCCAATCGGCCGCGCCTGCATTTTTCCTGGTGACTCACGGGAGTGCGTGACGGTCGTTGACGTCGCGCTCTTTCGCGCCGCCGAGGCGGGCAAAGTCGACCACGGCTGGGTGAAGAGTGCGATCAATGCGCAGCAGTTCCGCGGGGCGATCGACCAAGCAGCCAGCGGCACTACGCGCAAGCGGATTTCGCGAAAGAACCTTGGCAGCCTTCCGCTCCCGATGCCGCCCCTAAACGAACAACGCCGCATCGTCGCCAAGATCGAGGCTCTGCAAGAGCGCAGCAAGGCCGCCAAAGACGCCCTCGACGCCATCCCGCCGCTGCTGGAGAAGTTCCGCCAGTCGGTGCTGGCGGCAGCTTTCCGAGGCGACCTGACCAAGTCATGGCGAGAGCGCCAGCCCGAGATCGAGCCCGCCACCGTCCTCCTCGACCGCATCCGAGCCGAACGCCGCCGCCGTTTCAGCGAGGCAAACCCTAAGAAAAAGTACGTCGAGCCCGCCCCAGTCGACGCCTCCGACCTGCCCGAGCTGCCGGCGGGGTGGTGCTGGGCGAGCGTTGAGGAGCTTTGTTGGGACGGGCCGACAAACGGCTACTCGGGCGCCACGACCAGTGGGGCCACAGGTACGCTCACGATGAAGCTGAGCGCGACCACTCAGGGAAGGTTGCGAGTCGACGACAGCACCACAAAGCGGCTGAACGAGACGATTTCGCCCGGCTCGAAGTACTGGCTCCGCGCGGGTGACCTGCTTGTACAGCGAGCCAATTCGCTCGCCTACTTGGGCGCTGCCGCCATCTTCGAAGACACGGCCGAGCCCATGGTTTACCCCGATCTAATGATGCGGCTCCGCACGAGCACAGAGTCCCATTCGCGGTATCTCTGGCACTACTTTAACGGGCCAAGCTGTAGGGCGTGGTTCCGGTCGAAGGCCACCGGCACGGCCGGCAACATGCCGAAAATCAACGGCGAGACTTTGCGGCTCACGCCAGTTCCAGTGGCACCCATGTCCGAAGTCGAGCGGTTGCTTCAGATCATTCAGGAATTGCTTGATTGGGATGAGGCGGCGACAACGCAGTCGGATTCGCTGCTGCCGCTGCTGGGTAGCCTGGACCAATCCATCCTCGCCAAAGCCTTCCGCGGCGAGCTTGTGCCGCAGGACCCGAACGACGAGCCGGCCTCGGTGCTCCTCGAGCGAATTCGGGCCGAGCGCGAGGCCGCCGGCCCGGCCAAGACCAAGCGCCGACGCAGCACCTGAAGCACCAGCCCGCGCCGACCAATCGATTGGAGCCGACGCGTCCCTGGACTATGCTCTCGCTCATGGCAAGCCAGCTCCAGCCGCGCACCGCGACCTACGCCGACTACCTGGCGCTGCCGGACGACCAGAAGGCGGAGCTGATCGACGGGACCATCTACTTCATGAGCGGTCCGAAGGGGCGCCACCTCCGCGTGTCGAGCACTATTCAAATCGTGCTGGGCGGGCCGTTCGCGCTCAGTGATGGCCCAAGCGGGGACGGGCCCGGAGGCTGGTGGATCCTACACGAACCGGAGGTTCACCTCTTGCTGGACAGGCGCGTCGTGCGCCCGGATCTGGCCGGCTGGCGGCGCGAGCGGATGCCCAGGCCACCGAACGACAACCACAAGTTCACCCTGGTCCCCGACTGGGTGTGCGAGGTGCTCTCGCCGAGCACGACGACCTACGACACCATCGTGAAGATGCCGCGCTACCTCGAAGCGGGGGTGCAGTGGGCGTGGATCATCGACCCGGTAGCCGAGCGCGTGGACATCTTCCGCGCCGGCGACGGCGAGTGGCTCGCGGCGGGCAGCTTTGAGGGCGGCGGCACCGCGCGTCTGGCGCCCTTCGACGCGATCGAGTTGGACCTCACCCCGGTGTGGTGACACGCGAGTCGGCGTCGGGACTGGATTCGGCCTTCATCTCCGCTGGGCTCCCCACGGGGAGCGCGAGGGATGCCAACTCCGCGACGGCCGCGAGACGCGATTCGGCGCTGTCGGCCTGGTACTGCGCTTCGTCTGCGGTCTTCTGAGAGAGCGTCAACTGCACCTCGGCGGCTGTTCCGGGCAGAGGGTGAACGGCGAGGCGTCCCGGGGCGGGTCGGCGAGGGCTAGACGTCGGTGCCGAGTAGCGCGTCGAGGGTCGGAGCGGTCAGGATGCCGGCGACCCAGCCGTCGACCTCGTCGTCGGAGCCGTCCATGACTTCCTGCTCGACACGCGCGTCGAGGGGGCCAAACTTCAGGACGACCTGCGTGAGGAGCGTTTGGCGGATGCCCAGCGCAATGCCGATTTTGAGACCTTCGGCGAAGCCTTGAGTGAAGCCCTGGGTCGAGCTTAGCTGGCGCTCACGTTCGACGAGGGTCAAGCCCATTGCCGCTGCTCCCTTGTTAATGCGGTGTCTTGGCCGGCGAATAGGCAGGCGACGACTGAGGATTCGAGGGCTACGCGTCGGGGCCGAGCAGGGCTTCGAGGGTCGGGGCGGTCAGGATGCCGGCGATCCAGCCCAAGACTTCGTCGTCGGAGGCGGCCATGACGCGTTGCTCGATGCGCGGATCGCGGGTGCCGAACTTAAGGGCGATCTGGTGGAGCAGTGTCTGGCGGTTGCCCTTCGCGACGCCGATCTCGACGCCCTGCTTGACACCGATTTCGACGCCGATCTCGATGCCCTGCTTGCGCTCACGTTCGACGAGACTCAAGCCCATGTCCGCTGCTCCCTTGCTGATGTGGTCGACGACGAATGAGTAGAGGCGTTCGCGCTCGACGTGCTCGTTGACCACCGAGACGTATTCTACGGCGAGGCTTTGCCGGTCCAAGTCCGCGGTCGCCAGGACTTGGAGGACTTCGGTGAGCCGGAGGAGGACCTCGGTGAGGTGCTCGCTGCGGCCGTGTTTGAGGAGGATGCGGGCGACGGCGTCGAGGGTGGTGCCGGTGAGCTGATCGTCGGGCATCCGGGGGATGTCCTGGAGGCTCATCTCGAACATCGGCAGTTAGGGCTCGACTGGAGAGCCGACCAACAGATCTCCCGTCGCGCCTGCTTGGCCGCGCGGCGCATGGCGGCGTTGCACCTCGTCGCCGTGCTACAGCACGACTCCTCGCCGCGTCTTGCCATGCACCACGGGGCCAAGCACTCGCTCGGTCCGCTCTGTTGATCGGCTCTCTGGGACGCGCGGCGTCGGGGAGGTCGATGAGCTGGCCGAAGCGGGTGGCCGCCGTCCATTGGATCTGGCGGTCACGGGGGCGCGGGTGAACCCTTTTCGCGGGGCGTGGCTCCAAGTGCTTGCGGGCGATGCTGCTCGCCGATGGGAGGCTGGCTATGAAGGTGACGGGGGCGACTTGGGGCCGGATCGCGCGGACTGTGGTGGGCGCGGCGGTGGTATCGCTGGCTTTCGTGGGGCCAGCGACGCCCTGGGCATTTCTGGGGTTGATCCCGCTGCTGACCGGAGTCTCGGGATGGTGCCCGGCGTCGCGTATCTTCGGGGCCTCGACCTGTCCCACAAAGCGAGGTGACGCGTGAAATCGAAGGCTACCAAGGGACCGCGGCGGGCTGACCCGACCATCCGCACCTGCGCTGAGTGCAAGCAGAAAAACCGGGTGGCGCTGGGGAACCTGGGCTCGGCGGGGCGTTGCGGGCGCTGCTCGGCCGCGTTGCCGCCGCTGGACGCGCCGCTGGACGTCGACGCCACCACCTTTGACGCCGTCGTGGCGGGGTCGAAGGTGCCGGTGCTGGTGGACTTCTGGGCCGAGTGGTGCGGGCCGTGCCGGATGGCCGCTCCCGAGGTGAAGAAGGTCGCCGCCGAGATGGCCGGCAAGGCGCTGGTGCTGAAGGTGGACACCGAGGCGCACCCGGAGCTGGCGGCGCGGTTCAACGTGCGCGGGATCCCGAACTTCCTGGTGATGTCGGGCGGAAAGGCGGTGCACCAGCAGCCCGGGCTCGTGGACAGCCGCGAGATGAAGCGGTGGCTGGAGCGGGCCGCGTAGGGCGCGTCGTCAGGCGGACGCGGCGCGCACGGCGTCGCGGACCGAGCGCTGGACGGCGGCGGGCAGGGCCGGGCCCTAGGTGGCGCGGCACTGGGCGTGCGTGCGGCTGAGGGAGTCGCACACGCTCTCGCAGCGCGGGCAGGCGGCGACGTGGGCCTCCATCTCTGCGCAGGTCGACCGGCTGATCTCGCCTTCGTGGTGCCGTGACCATAGCCGCTGGATGTCGGGGCAGTCCGCCGCGGCGTCGCGGTCGGCGTCGGGGCCGAAGACCGGCGACAGCAGCGCGCGGAGCTGGACGCGGGCGCGGTGCAGGCGGCTCTTGGTGGCGGGGACGGACAGGCCGAGGACCTCGGCGGTCTCGGCGGCGGAGAGGTCCTCGATGTCGCGCAGCATGACGACCTCGCGCAGGGGCTCGTCCAAGCGGGCGACGGCGGCCTCGATGGCGTCGGCCAGCTCGCGGTCGGCGGCGGCCTCATCGGGCGCGCGCGCGGTGGTGGCGGGCTCGGATGCTCCGAATCGATCGAGATCGTCGAGGGATTCGAAGCGCTCCGGTGCGCCCGCCCGCCGCCGCCGCTGCTTGATGCAGAAGCTGCGCGCGACGGTGAAGAGCCACGTCGACAGCGACGAGCGGCCCTCGAAGCTGTCGGCCGAGCGCGCCAGGGTCAGCAGGGTCTCTTGCAGCACGTCCCGCGCGTCTTCGGGCTCGCGGCACAGGCGCATCCCGAAGGCGTAGACGCGCGCCTCGTAGCGCTCCAACAGCGTGTCGAGGGCGCGCGCGTCGCCGGCGCGCACCCTGTCCAACAGCTCGGTATCACCTGCTTGCACGACGCGACCTTCGCCTGCCGCGCGCGTGCCCGCAAGGGACTACGCCGCGGCGCCTTCGCCACCTGCGGGCGGGTCGATGTAGAACTGCCGCGCCCACTTCCGGAACACGCCGATGGGGCCGTCGCCGTCGCAGAGCACGGGGCGCGGGACGTAGATCTTGTTTTCCCAAATCGGGATGTCCTGGACCACCTGGCGGGTGATCTCGGCGATGAACGCGCGGCCGACGCCCGTGGTCGCGTTCGCGTTGCCGAGCTTGCGAATCGTGAAGTTGAAGCGCAGGTGCACGCGCTCGTCGTCGATGGGCGTGACGCCCGCGACCAGCAGGGTCTCGACCAGCCCGGTGAAGCGCGTGGTGGTGAAGCCGAAGCCGTGCTCGTGCACCGTCACGACGCCGTCCACGCCGCCGCGGGGCGTCTTCATGCCCGTGGTCGACTGGATGCGCAGGATGTGGCCGTCGATCGTGGCCGCCGCCTCGGGCATGTTCGAGGTGCCGTGCAGATAGCGGAAATGCGCGGTGTCGACGCCGTTTTCGGCCATCTCCTGGTTGCGCGCGCGGATGGTCCAGTCGCGGTGTTCGTAGGGCGTCCACTCATCGGAGCCGATCTCGGGCAGCGTCGGGACCGTCCAGCGTGGGGCCTCGCCGTGGGGGTGAAACCACACCATGATGAGGCCGTTGACCTCGACGACCTCCCAGCAGCGGATGCGGGCCTTTGGCGGGATCTTCTTGGCGTAGGGGACGTCGGTGCAGCGGCCCTGGCCGTCGAACTTCCAGGCGTGAAACGGGCACTCGACGGACTCGCCCCGGACCTTGCCGCCGTAGCCCAGGTGGGCGCCCAGGTGCGGGCAGTAGGCGTCGAGGACCTGCGCCTCGCCGCCCTCGGTCCGGAATAGCACCAGCTCCTTGCCGAAGTAGCGGAGCGGTTTGACCGCGCCCGCCTCCAGCTCGTGCGAGAGCGAGACGATGTACCAGCCCATGGCGTAGGGCGGCAGGTCCATGCGTTGGCTGGTCGGGATCATCGGTCGAACCTCCGGGTCAGTCCCAGTCCATTCCCGACCTCTCAGGCCGGATAGAACGTGTTCTAGTTCGAGAGTGAAACACGTTTCACTGGCCGGCTCAAGTCTGCGGAGCGAGTCCGCGCAAAAGCAGCGAACAGGCCGTGCGCACCTGATCGATGACGGCTTGCGGGTCGAAGAGGCCGCCCATCCAGCCGACCAGCGCGGCGAACCAGACCTGGCTGAGGAGGTAGGCGAGGGTCTGGACCTGGGCCTCGGTGAGGCCGCCGCCTTCGGTGTCCAGGCCAGCGCGGCGGATGCCTTCGGCGATGATGTCTGTCATGCGGGCGTGAAAGCGCGCGACTCTGGCCGTCAGGGCGGGGTCGCCGGCCGCCGCGGCGCGCAGCGCGGCCTTGGCGAGCTTGGGCTTGTGGAAGAAGGCCGTGTGCAGGCGTTCGAAGAAGTGGGTGAGCCGCGCCAGGCCGTCGTCGCCGGCCACGGGTTGTCGCCGCAGCCACGCCTCGAGGCGGTCGACCTCGTGCTCGAGGACGGCGACGAGGATGTCTTCTTTGGACGAGAAGCGCTTGTAGACCGTACCCAGCGCGACTTTGGCGTGGGCCGCGATGTCGCGAATGCGCACGGCCTCGAAGCCGCCTTCTTCCGCCAGCAAGATGGCTGAGCTGATAATGCGCCGCGCGCGCTCTTCGGGGACGCTCTTCATCTTGGGGCCTGCCTGCTCTATGCTGGTGCCGCGTTGAAACACGTTCTACTACTCGCGACAAGGCGGCGGCACCGACCGGCGCACCCCGCGGAGGCATGCCGTGAAAATCCGCGTTGACCGGGACCTGTGCGAGGCGAACGCCATCTGCATGGGGA
>CAZNZH010000091.1:0-11411 GCA_964577445.1 uncultured Myxococcales bacterium | reverse complement strand
ACATCAAGAACACGGTGCCCGTGGTCAACGCGAGGACGGCCAGGAGCTTGAACCCGAAGCCGCCGCCGACGATGACGCCCTCAGCGGCGCCGCCGGCTTGGTTCAGCGAGGCGAGCCACATCGCGATCCCGGAGCCTTGGATGACGCCCAGCAAGATCGTGCCGTACCGTGTGTACTGGTTGATCTTCTGGCGCCCACGCTCGCCCTCCTTGCTCAGCCGCTCAAGCGCGGGGACGACCACGGTCATGAGCTGGAGGATGATGCTCGCGGAGATGTACGGCATCACGCCGAGCGCGAAGATCGACAACTGCTCGATCGCCCCGCCGCTGAACATATTGAACAGACCCAAGAAGCCGCCAGCGGCTCCCTGGATGTAGCTCTGCATCACCTCCCGGTCCACGCCGGGCACGGTGATGAAGATGCCGACCCGGTACACCGCCAGCAGCGCTAGGGTATAAAGGATCCGGCTGCGTAGCTCGGGCATCTTCCCGAGGTTGGCGACTCCACTAGCCACCGATGACCTCGCCGATCACGACGATCGTGCCGCCCTTCGCCTTGAGCTTCTCAGCGGCGCTCGCGGTGAACTTGTGCGCCGTGACGTTGACCTTCACGTCCAGGTCCCCGTCGCCCAAGATCTTGACGAGATCCGTGGGCTTCCGAATGAGACCCTCGGCCGCCAACAGCTCAGGGGTGATGTCGGTGCCAGCGTCGAAGAAGTTCAGGTCGACGATGTTCACCAAGGCGTACCGCGTCCGAACATGGGGCTTGAACCCCCGCTTCGGCAGCCGGCGCTGCAGCGGCATCTGGCCACCCTCAAAGCCGAACGGCTTCTTGGAGGCGGCTCGCGCCTTCTGGCCCTTCTGGCCACGCCCGGCGGTGGTTCCATTGCCGGATCCGGGGCCACGGCCCACGCGCTTACGGTCACGACGCGCGCCCGCCTGGGGCTTCAGTCTGCTGAGCTCATTCATCGTCTGATTCCTTGTCGCCGCCGCACTCGTCTCAGACCGACTCGACGGTCACGAGATGCGACACCTTGGCAATGGCCCCGCGGATCGCGGGGTCATTCGCGTGCTCGCGCACTTGATTGATCTTACGGAGTCCGAGTCCGACGAGCACCTTCTGCTGCCGCTCGCTCGCCTTGGCGTAACTCCGCACCAGCGTCAGCTTTACCTTGCCGCTCATGCGTGATGCCCCATGTGGCGCGCCCGCATCTCCTCGACGGAGAGGCCGCGCCGATACGCGGTTTCCTCAGGGCTCGCCAACTGCCGCAGCGCCGACATCGTCGCGTGAACGACGTTGTTCGGGTTGCTGGTGCCGATGCACTTCGAGAGGATGTTGCGGACGCCCGCCGCTTCGATGATGGCTCGCACCGCGCCGCCGGCGATGACGCCTGTACCTGCGCTGGCCGGCTTCAGCAACACCTGCCCCGCGCCCTCGTGACCGAGGACCTCGTGCGGGATGGTGTCGTTCACGATCGGGACCTCGATCATGTTGCCGATCGCCCGCTCCTTCGCCTTGCGGATCGCCTCTGGGACCTCATTGGCCTTACCCAACGCGGCGCCCACGCGGCCCTGCCCGTCGCCCACGACGACGAGCGCCGAGAAGCTGAAGCGGCGACCGCCCTTCACTACTTTTGCCACGCGGTTGATGTGGACGACCTTGTCGGTCAACCCATCGTCCGCTACCTGATCCCGGCGATCCCGCCGCTCACGCTCTCGTGCCACGTTCGGTTCCTCGTGTCCTAGAAGTCCAGGCCGCCGGCTCGCGCCGCGTCGGCGAGAGCAGCGACCCGACCCGTGTAGGGATAGCCGTTGCGGTCAAATACGACCTTGGTGATGTTTGCAGCCTGACACTGCTGTGCGGCGAACTCGCCCACTTTCTTCGCGGCGTCGACCTTCTTCAGGCCCTTCACCGCATCGCGAACACTGGGGCTCAACGTGCAAGCCGACGCCAGCGTCACTCCGAGCACGTCATCGACGACCTGCACGTAGATATGCTTGTTCGACTTGAACACGGTGAGGCGCGGTCGCTCCGTGCTTCCGTTCACCTTGCGGCGAACGCGACGCTTCCGGCGGATGCGCGACTCTATTTTCGGATTACTGCTCATAGCCTCGACCCCTGAATGGCGCGCCAGGCGGCCTACTTCTTCGCGGCCTTGCCGGCCTTGCGCCGGACAACCTCGTCCGAGTACTTGATTCCCTTGCCCTTGTAGGGCTCGGGCGGGCGCAGTGCGCGAATGCGCGCTGCGGTCTGACCGACCAGCTCTTTGTCGATGCCCGAGATCTTGACCACGGTCTGCTTCTCGATCGCGATCTTGAGCCCTTGCGGCACCGGGAAGAGCACGGGGTGGCTGTAACCGAGCGTGAAGTTCACGGAGTCACCCGTCACCTCCGCGCGGTAGCCAACCCCGTTGATCTCCAGCGTCTTGGTGAATCCCGCCGAGACGCCGGTGACCATATTGTTGAGCAGCGTCCGGCCCAGGCCCCACAGCGCCATGTGCTGGCGCGTCTCGCCGGCCGCGGCGACGCGCACGACGGCGCCGTCCTTCTGGAACTCAACCCCCTTGAAGGCACGCTCAAGCTGACCGAGCGGCCCCTTCACGCGGACGTTGGGCCCATCGAGGCTGACCTCGACGTTGGCCGGGATGGCTACCGGCAATTTTCCGATGCGTGACACGGCGGTCTCCTTACCACACCGTCAGCAGGAGCTCGCCGCCAACGCGCTTCTTTCGAGCGACGTGGTCGGCGAGGATTCCCTGCGAGGTGCTGATGATGGCGACGCCGAGACCGTGGCGAACGCGAGGGATCGCGTCGGCTCCCACGTACACCCGGCGCCCGGGCGTGCTCTCCCGCTTGATACCGATGATGGCACCGCGGCGGTCGGAGCTGTACTTCAGATCGATCTCGAGCTCGTCCTGAGGGGACTTCGTGGCCCGACGGTAGTCGGTCACGAAGCCCTCCTCCTTCAAGATCTCGACGATCTGCTGTTTGATCTTCGACGCCGGCAGACGGAGGCTCTCGTGGCGCGCGAGCTGCGCGTTACGAATTCGCGTCAGGAGATCGGCGATCGGGTCGGTCATGGACATGGACGATTCCCCTACCAGCTCGACTTCGTCACGCCGGGGATGAGCCCAGACAGCGACAGGTTCCGGAAGCAGATGCGGCATAGGCCGAATTTGCGCATGAATGCCCGAGGACGACCGCAGCGTTGGCAGCGGTTGTGGTGCCGGACCTTGAACTTCGAAGGGCGCGCGGCCCTCACGATCTGAGATGTCTTCGCCACGTGTGGTCTCCTACTTCCGGAACGGCATGCCGAAGTGCGTCAGCAACTGCCGTGCCTCGTCGTCCGTGCGTGCGGAGGTGACGAAGGTAATGTTGAGGCCGTGGACCTTCTCGACCTGGTCGTAGTCGATCTCGGGAAAGATGATCTGTTCCCGAATTCCGAGCGAGTAGTTCCCGCGGCCATCGAAGCCCTTCGGCGAGATGCCCTTGAAGTCACGCACTCGGGGAAGCGCGAGCGTGATGAGCCGGTCCAGAAACTCATACATCCGCTCGCGCCGCAGCGTCACCTTGGCTCCGATCGGCATCCCTTCGCGCAGCTTGAAGCCGGCGATGGACTTGCGGGCGCGAGTCACGATCGGCTTCTGACCGCTGAGGGCCGCGAGCTGCTGTGATGCGCTCTCGATGAGCTTGGGGTTCTGCACGGCATCCCCCAGGCCCATGTTCACCGAGATCTTCTCGATGCGGGGCACCTGGTGGAGGTTCGTGTATCCGAAGCCCTCCCGCAGCAGCGGGACGATCTCGGAGTAATATTTGGTCTTGAGTCGCGCCATTTCTCTCTCCCTCTCCCTCAGTCGAGGTTCTCGTCATGGCGCTTGCTGTAACGGACCTTCTTACCGGCCTCGTTCATGCGGTAGCCGACGCGTGTAGGCCGCCCACTCGGGGTGAGGGGCTGCAGGTTGGAGATGTGGATACCGGCCTCTTTTTCGACGATCCCGCCTTGGGTGTTCGTCTGGGTCGGCCGTGTGTGGCGTTTGACGATGTTGAGCGTCTCAACCAAGACACGCTGGCCGTCGTGGGTGAAGCCGAGCACTTTGCCCTGCTTGCCACGCTCCTTGCCAGCGATGACCTGGACCTTGTCGCCCTTCTTGATGCGCTTCATCCGGCGGCTCCTACAGCACTTCGGGGGCGAGAGACACGATTCGCATGAATCGCTTCGCCCGCAGCTCGCGAGCGACCGGCCCGAAGATGCGGGTACCGATCGGCTCATTGGACGCGTTGATGAGGACCACCGCGTTCTCGTCGAAGCGGATGCTCGAGCCGTCTGGACGGTGAATCTCCTTCGCCGTACGAACGATGACCGCCTTCAGCACGTCCTTCTTCTTCACCTTGCCCTTGGGCATCGCCTCCTTCACGGAGACGACGATGACGTCCCCGATCGAGGCGTACTTGCGCTTCGAGCCGCCAAGCACCTTGATGCACTGCAAGCGCTTCGCGCCCGAGTTGTCAGCGGATGCCAGAAATGTCTGCATCTGAATCATCGAAGGACTCCAGTGCGCCGCGTCATTGAGCGGCGCGCGTTCAGCTAGACAGCGCGGTCCAGCACCTGCTTGATGCGCCAACGCTTGTGCCGGCTGAGCGGACGACATTCCTCGATGAGGACGCGGTCGCCAACGCGGCAGTCGTTCGTCTCGTCGTGCGCCTGGTAGCGCTTACGACGGCTGATGTACTTTTGATAGATGGCGTGCATCGTGCGGCGGGTCACTTCGACCACCACCGTCTTGTCGTTCTTGTCGCTCGCGACGAGACCGATGAGCTGCTTTTTGTGTCCGCGTTCCGTCATCGTCTCCACCTCAGGCCTGCCGCGCCGCGGAGGCATCCGACTGACCGAGGATGGTCAGTGCACGCGCCAGCACCCGCCGGGTCTTGCGAATCTGCGAAGGATCTTTGAGCTGCGCCGTGGCGTGGCGGAACCGCATCCGGAAGAGGTCCTCCCGGAGGGCCTTCACCTTGGCCTTCAAGTCCTCAGGCGCTAGCTGCCGAAGGTCATGGGCGATCATTCCGACACCTCGTTGTGCGCCAAAAAGCGCGTGCTGAACGGCAGCTTGTGCGCCGCCAGGCGGAAGGCCTCACGCGCCACATCTTCAGGGGCGCCGCGCATCTCGTAGAGCACCCGGCCCGGCTTGATGACCGCGACCCAGAACTCTGGAGCTCCCTTACCTTTACCCATTCGGACTTCGGCGGGCTTCTTGGTCATGGGCTTGTCTGGGAAGATGCGGATCCAGATCTTGGCACCGCGCTTCACGTAGCGGGTCATCGCGATACGAGCGGCCTCGATCTGGCGCGCCGTGGCCATGCCGTGGTCGGTCGCCTGCAAGGCGTACTCGCCGAACGACACCTCACTGCCGCCCTTGGCGAGCCCGCGGTTGCGGCCCTTGTGACACTTCCTGAATTTTACTCGCTTGGGAGCAAGCATCGCGTGTTCTCCTCAGACAGGACGCTGCGCTCAGGCCTAGGCCCGGACGCGGCGCTCCTTGAGCACATCGCCCTTGTAGATCCAACACTGCACGCCGATGATCCCGTAGGTCGTCTTCGCCACAGCGTACCCGTAATCGATGTCGGCCCGCAGCGTGTGCAGCGGCACCTGGCCCTCGCGGTACCACTCGCGCCGCGACATCTCCGCGCCGCCGAGTCGACCCGACGCGTTCAGGCGGATGCCCTTCGCGCCGAACTTCATCGCGGTCTGCACCGCCTTCTTCATCGCGCGCCGGAAGGACACGCGGCGCTCGAGCTGCGTCGCGACGTTCTCGGCCACGAGCTGGGCGTCGAGCTCCGCCTTTCGGACCTCGTGGATGTTGAGATAGACCTTCGCGTCGGTGAGCTTCTGGACGTCGTTCTTCAGCAGCTCGGCGCCCTGGCCCTTCTTACCGATGATGATGCCCGGCCGCGCGGTGTACACGTTGATCGTGCACTTCATGGAGGAGCGCTCGAGGATGACGCGGCTGATGCCAGCGTGGCCGACCTTCTCCTTGATGAGCGCGCGGATCTTGAGATCCTCAAGCAACCACTTGGAGTAAGCCTTCTCGGCGTACCACTTGGAGTCCCAGGTGCGCACGACACCGAGTCGGAACCCGACTGGATGGACCTTCTGTCCCATGTCCTACTCCTCGCCGGCGACGACCACGGTCACGTGGCTCGTCTTCTTGTTGATGCGGGCTGCGCGACCGTGCGCTCGCGGCATGAAGCGCTTCAGCGTCGGGCCCTGGTCGGCAAACGCCGCCTTCACGAACAGCCCGGAGGTATCGACGTCGCCGTAGCGATCTTGAACGTTGGCCACGGCCGAGGCGAGCAGCTTGCCGATGACGCCGGCGGCCGCCCGGTCGGTAAACCGGAGCTGCGCCAGGGCCAACTCGACGGGCTGGTTGCGGATCGCCCCCAGCACGGTTCGGATCTTGCGCGGCGCCATTCGGACATAGCGCAGCGATGCACGCGCTTCCATGACAGGCCCCCTACTTACGCTTGCCCTTCCGGTCGGCCGCGTGGCCGTGGAAGGTGCGAGTGGGCGAAAACTCACCGAGCTTGTGACCGACCATGTTTTCGGTCACGAACACCGGGAGAAACTTGCGGCCGTTATGCACGGCGATGGTCAAACCGACCATCTCCGGAAACACTGTAGACCGGCGACTCCAGGTCTTGAGGACCTTGCGGTTGCCGGTGCGAACAGACTCGTCCACCTTCTTCATGAGGTGGTCGTCCACGAATGGACCCTTCTTTACGGAACGGGGCACTGTACGACCTCGCTGCGGTTAGCGGGTACGCCGGCGGACGATGAATCGATCCGTCGACTTGTTGTTGCGGGTCTTCTTGCCCTTGGTCGGGATACCCCAAGGGGTCACCGGATGGCGGCCACCGGAGGTCCGGCCCTCGCCACCACCATGGGGGTGGTCCACCGGGTTCATGGCGACGCCACGCACCTTCGGGCGGTGACCGAGCCAACGTCCGCGGCCGGCCTTACCAAGGTCGACGTTTTGCCGCTCGGCGTTGCCGACGACACCGATGGTGCCACGACAGGTCGCGAGCACCCGCCGCAGCTCGCCGGAGGGCAGCCGAAGCAAGGCGTATTTGCCTTCCTTGGCCATGAGCTGAGCGCTGCACCCGGCGCCGCGCGCCATCTGGCCGCCCTTGCGGGGGCGCATCTCGACGTTGTGAATGATCGTGCCGGTCGGCACCGCCTCAAGCGGCAACGCATTTCCGGGCGTGATGTCGGCGTTGCGGCTGGAGATGACCTCGTCACCGACCTTCAGGCCCGCGGGCCAGAGAATGTAGCGCTTCTCGCCGTCCGCGTAGTACAGCAGCGCGAGGCGCGCGCCACGGTTGGGGTCGTACTCGATCGCCGCGACCTTCGCCGGCACGCCGACCTTATCGCGCCGGAAGTCGACCACGCGGTAGCGGCGCTTGTGACCGCCCCCACGTCGGCGCGCGGTGATGCGGCCGAAGTTGTTGCGACCGCCACTACGACGAAGCGACTGCAGAAGACTGCGCTCGGGCGTCGTCTTCGTGATCTCGTCGAAGGCCGAGCCGCTCATGTCGCGGCGACCGGCGCTCGTGGGCTTGAATCGTTTGATGGCCATCTACCGAATCTCCTAGATGCCCTCGAAGAGGTCGATCGTCTGGTCCGCGCGAAGCGAGACGATGGCCTTCTTCCAGTTCGGCTGCTTACCAAAGCCGCGCTTGAATCGCTTGATCCGGCCCCGCACCACCATGGTCCGCACGTCGGTGACGGAGACGTTGAACAGCTTCTCCACGGCGTCGCGGATCTCGATCTTGTTGGCCGACGGCGCGACCTCGAAGACGAACTGATTGTGCTGCTCGCGCAGACGGTTGGACTTCTCGGTGACAACCGGCCGCTTGAGGATCCCGTAGGTGGTCGCGCTCATCAGCCAAGCCTCGTCTGGATCGCGTCCACTGCCTGGCGGGTCATCAGCACCGTGTCGTGGCGCAGGATGTCATAGACGTTGATGCCGCCTACGGCCAGGTAGTGAGAGGTGGGGAGGTTGCGCGCGCTCGCGGCGAGGGCGTGGTTGTCGCCGTCGACGATGAGCACACGGTCCGAGTCGAACCGACGGAGCACGTCGACGACGCTCTGCGTCTTGATCGCGGGCAACTGAAAGCTCTCAAGGACGAGGTGGCGGCCCTCTTCGTGGCGACGGGTCAGCGCGGCGCAGAGGGCGGCGCGACGGGTCTTCTTGTTGACCTTCATCTCGTAGCTGCGCGGCTGAGGCCCGAAGACCGTGCCGCCGCCCACCCAGTGGGGCGCCTTCTTGGTGCCCTGGCGGGCGTTGCCGGTGCCCTTCTGCTTGTAGATCTTCTTCATCGAGCCCGCGACCTCGGACCGAACCTTGGTCTTGGCCGTGCCGGAGCGGCGTGCCGCGAGCTGGGCGCGGACGACCTCATGGAAGAGGTGTTCGCGCACGGGCACGGCGAAGATCGCGTCAGCAAGCTCAAGCGTGCCGACTTTCTTCTTTTCCAGGTTGTAGACGTCTACGACGGGCATTGCCGTTCTGCTCCTGAACTCGCCGGTGCGCCGAGGCGCACGAAGGGCGGACGAGCTAGCACTCGGACTCTCGCGCTGTCAAGCACAAGGTCTTGAGTACCGTGCACTCGGCGCCCTCCCCATGGAGTGCGACGGCGCGTTACTGAGTTGGTTTGGGGATCAGCCTGCCGCCTGGTAAGGCACCTTCGGGCAGGCCAGCGTTGACGGGTTCGTCCCGGGAAGGGGAGGGACGTCCTTCGTCACCGCGAAACGTCGGCTGGTGAGGATGCCGACGGGGAGGGGGACGACGCGCAGTCGAGGTCAGGTCTTGATCTCGACGTCGACGCCGGCGGAGAGATCGAGCTTCATCAGGGCGTCCAAGGTCGCCTGGGTTGGCTCGATGATGTCGATGAGCCGCTTGTGGGTGCGGATCTCAAACTGCTCGCGGCTCTTCTTGTCGACGTGGGGGCCACGTAGAACCGTATACTTGTTGATACGGGTCGGAAGAGGCACGGGGCCCGCGGTGCGCGCTCCGGTACGCCGAACGGTCTCGATGATCTCGTTCGCCGACTGGTCGAGCAACTTGTAATCATACGCCTTGAGGCGGATGCGAATTTTCTGGGCCATGACCACGCTCCGGGGGAGTTGCGGTGGAGGTCACCAGCGCAACGGCCGGGGGGTTGTACAGTGCGGCCCCTACCCTGTCAACGGCATTTCCGCGATCGGATGCCTTGTGCAGGGCGCGTGCGGCCGCGGTCAGCGGGGACGGTACCCGATCGGCCGCATCGAGAAGGACCCGCGGCCCGACGTCATCGAGCGCAGGTGCGTCGCGTAGTGCAGCATTTCCGCCAGGGGAGCGGACGCGGAGAGGGTTTGGAGGGTGCCGCGGCTGGTCGCGGCGTGGATGCGAGCGCGGCGTTTGGCGAGGTCGCCGGTCACGCGCCCCACGGCCTCGTCGGGGACCGAAATATCGAGGGCTACCCAGGGCTCGGCGGGCGCCGCTCCCGCGATCGCGATCGCGGCACGGGCCGCGGCCACGGCGGCGTCCCAGTACGATCTTGGCGTCGGGTCTCCGCCCGCAGCGCTGACCTCGGTGACCTCGATTCGGGCCTGCACCAGATCTTCGAGATCGAGGAAGACGTGCCGCAGGCCGGAGACCACGGAGTCCGCGGCGCTCGCCGCCGGGAGGGGCACGACCACCGGCGCGATCTGTGCCGCGCCGGTGAGCTCGATCGGCGCCACTCGCACGCTGACGCGGACCGCCTGCCCCGGCGAGGCCGCGTCCCACGCCTCGCCGGTGCCGTCGCCCGAGCGCGCGACCATACGGCGCATGTGGGCGCGGGGGGAGCCCACGCGGCAGGCGATCTGGCGATCGCGGATCAACTCCTCCGTGACGAGCTCAAGATGAAGCTCGCCCATCCCCAACAGCAAGGTCTGGCCGGTCGCGGCGTCGACGACCACCGCCAGCGACGGGTCGTCGGTGACCATCTCCTCCAGGGCCGCGCGCATGGCGAGATCGGACTCGGGGTCCGGGGCTTCGAGCGCGACCGCGATGACCGGCGCCGGCACGGCCACGGGCTCAAACGCCCACCTCGGGCGGCCTTCAGCCAGCGTGTCGCCCATCAGCGGCAGCGCTACCCCCGGGTTGCTGATGATCGCGCCGATCGTACCGTCCACGAGCCGACTGACGGGTTCGTCGGCGCCTCCCATCAGCCGCGCGAGCTCGGAGATCACGATCTGGTTGGCGTCTCGGGGCCGCGCCAGTCGCGACGAGGTGGTGACGGTCCCAGCGAAGACCCGAAACCAGGCGATCCGGCGATCGCGACCACGCCACTCGGTCTTGAAGACGAAGGCGGTCGTGGGCTGCGGCTCCGGCGGCGGCCAGGTAGCCGTGGTGCCCGGCGCGGCGCAGTCGAAGATGGTCCGCGGGGCCGCCAGCGCCGGAGAGGGCAGGTAGTCCACCACCGCGTCGAGCAACTGTGCGGGCCCCACGCCCGCGCGGGCGACCCCGTAGATCAGCGGCAGGCAGCCTCGGCCGCGGACCGCCGCCGCGATCCCGCGGCGCCAGTCTGCTTGGCTCGGCTCTTGGTCTTCCAGGAGCATCGCGGTGAGGGCGTCATCGTACGGGCTGATCGCGTCGGCGAGCCGTTCTCGTCCCAGGAGGAGCTCTAACTCCTCGTCTTCATTTGCGATCGCGCGACACATCGGCTCGCGGGGTCCCGAGCGCAGGGTGAGATCACGCCACTCGTGGACCTGTCCCGAGACGAGATCGAGGAGGCGGAGCCGCTCCGGCGCCGCCTCCAGGAGCACCTGGAGCGGCACAGGCTCAAGCCCGAGGTGCTCCCGCACTTGCGCTTGGAGCACCGTGTCGTCCACCCCCGGCCGGTCGAGCTTGTTGACGAAGGCGATCGCCGGCAGGCGGTGCCTGGCCGCCTGATGCCACACGGTCTGCGTCTGCGCCTGCACGCCATCGGGGGCGCTCAGGACCAAGACGACGCCCTCGATGACCGTGAGCGTTCGCTCGACCTCAAGGGTGAAGTCGACGTGGCCGGGCGTGTCGACGATGGTCACCTCGTGGCCGCGCCACCGGGTGGTCACCGCCGCGCTGCCGATCGTGATGCCGCGCTCGCGCTCGGGGCGTCGCCAGTCGGCGACCGTGGTGCCGTCTTCCACCGAGCCCGGGAATCGAAGAAAGCCTGACAGGACCAAGAGTTGCTCGGTCAGCGTCGTCTTGCCCGCGTCGATGTGGGCGACGACGCCGATATTCCGGAGCGTGTCCAACAGGCTTCTCTCTGAGCGGGTCCGTCGCCACAGCGGCTGGGTCAATCGGGATAGGGGCGGCGGGTGATCCCCGCCGGTCCCCTCCCACACCACCCGGC
>CAZNZH010000090.1:8747-11438 GCA_964577445.1 uncultured Myxococcales bacterium | reverse complement strand
CCACGATCGCCGCGACGGCCGCGGCGGTCGCGCCGGTCGTCGCGCGTCGCGGCCGGTTCATCGCCCGGCGCCTTGCGGGCTGGTGGGCCTGACCTTCACAGGCACGATGTATTCGCCCCGGTGAACGTCGCGACGGATCGACCACCAGGTCGATGGCGAGCTCGGGCAGGCCGACCGCCCTGGCGGCGCGCGAGGCCACGGCGCAGATGGCCGCCCAGCCGCGCACGCGCGCGCCGAGCAGCGCGCGGATCGCCGGCGGGTGGGCGGTGCCGATGAGGGCGCGGTGCCAGAAGCGCTCGACCTCACCGAGCTCGGGGTCCAGGCCGAGCACGACGACGCCGGCCGCTGGGGCTGCGTCTGGGGCCGTGGCCGCGTCCAGAGGGTGCAGCTCCGCGGTGACCGCGACCGCGTCGCGGGTCCCGACGCGCACCCGCAGCGCGCCCGCCGCGCCCATGTGCTGAAAGAGCGACGCGGCGCGGATGGGCTCTTCGATGATCGCGCCGTCGTTTTCGCCGTCGACGAACGCGCCCTCGAGGTTGTGGGCGACGTAACGGTGCAGGGCAGCGGGGGACAGCGGGGGGCCGCCGGGCCCGATGAGGCCGCCGGCGACCCGCGCGACCGGGAGGATGCCGCGATCACCGCCGCGCGCGGAGCGGACGACGAACGTGGTCCGCTCGGCGATGCGGGAGGGGAGGTCGCTCAGCTCGCGAAAATCGGAGATCGTCGTGATCAGCGGCACCATCGGCACCTGCGCCGCGGTGAACAACCGCCTGAGCACCCGCAGATCTGCGACGACGGCCTCAGCGGGCGCGCGCAGGCGGAGCGTCCCGCCCACCCCTGCTACGGCTCTCGGATCCAAGACGTCTCGCGGCCTGCTCATCGCATCGCCCTGAAATCCACCTTTTGCGTCCCGCTGCACCTGGCTCGGGATGGTAGCTACCTTCCCCCGACGTCGCAACCGACGAACGCCCAAACGCACGCTCAAACCGCCGCCGGGGCCACGCCCCGAGCGCGTGCGCGGGGCGGCTCAGGTCTTCTGGACCCGCTTGCGCTCGTTGTGATCGAGGATGCGCTTGCGGACGCGGATGCTGTCGGGGGTGACCTCGACCAGCTCGTCGCCGGCGATGAACTCCAGGGCCTCCTCCAGGCTCATGATGTGAGGCGGCGTCAGGCGAATCGCGTCGTCGGTGCCCGAGGCGCGCACGTTCGAGAGCTTCTTGCCCTTGGACGGGTTCACCACCAGGTCGTTTTCGCGGTTGTGCAGGCCTAGGATCTGACCGGCGTACATCCGCTCGTTGTGGCCGACGAAGAGCACGCCGCGGTCCTGCAGCGCGTCGAGCGAGTACCCCGCGGTCGTGCAGGACTCGAGGACGATGAGGACGCCGTTGGCGCGCTGGCGGCGGCGGACGCGAGCGGGCGCGTAGTGGCTGAAGATGTGGGCCAAGGTGCCCGTGCCGCGCGTGTCGGTGAGGAAGTCCGAGCGGTAGCCGATGAGGCCGCGGCTGGGCACGGTCCAGTTCAAGCGCGCGTGGCCGTGCTCGTCGACCACCAGGTCCATCAGCTCGCCGCCGCGCTGCTTGAGCTTGTCGATGACGATGCCCGTGTGCTCCTCGGCGCAGTCGATGACCACCTCTTCCATCGGCTCGTGGACGACCCCGTCGTACTCCTTGAGGATGACCTGGGGCTGGCTGACGCCGAGCTCGAAGCCCTCGCGCCGCATGTTCTCGATGAGCACCGACAGGTGCAGCGTGCCGCGCCCGCTGACGACGAAGCTGTCGGCCGACGGGCCGGGGCCGAAGCGCAAGCCCACGTTGGCCAGCGCCTCGCGCTCGAGCCGCTCGCGGATCTGGCGGCTGGTGACGAACTTGCCCTCCTGACCGGCGAAGGGGCTGCTGTTGGTCAGAAACGTCATCGAGAGCGTCGGCTCGTCAATGGCCACCACCGGCAGCGCCTCGGGCGCGTCGAAGGGGCAGATGGTGTCGCCGACCGTGGCGTCGCCCGCGCCGGCCAGGGCCACGATGTCGCCGGCGAGCGCCGAGTCGGTGTCCACCCGCTCGAGGCCGTGAAAGGTCATCAGCTTCGAGATCTTGAAGGACTCGCGCCGGCCCTCGGGGTTGACGACCACGGCGGTCATGCCGCGCGACATCACGCCGCGAAAGATGCGCCCGATGGCGATGCGGCCGAGATAGGGCGAGTAGTCCAGCGTCGCCACCTGAAACTGGAGGGGCTTGTCGCGGTCGACGTCCGGCGCTGGGATGTGCTCGAGGATGAACTCGAAGAGCGGGTCGAGGTTCTCGCGCGGATCTTCAAGGGTGCGCGCGGCCCAGCCATCGCGCGCGGCGGCGTAGATATATGGAAAATCGAGCTGGTCGTCGTCCGCACCCAGCGACGCCATCAGATCGAAGATCGCGTTGAGCACGTAGTCGGGGCGGGCGTCTTTTCGATCGATCTTATTGATGCAGACGAGGACCTTGAGGCCCAGGGCCAGGGACTTCCGCAGCACGAAGCGCGTCTGCGGCATCGGGCCTTCCGCGGCGTCGACCAGCAGGAGCACGCCGTCGACCATCTTGAGGACGCGCTCGACCTCGCTGGCGAAGTCGGCGTGGCCGGGGGTGTCGACGATGTTGATGCGGGTGCCGCCCCACTCGACGGCCGTGTTCTTCGACAGGATCGTGATGCCGCGCTCGCGCT
>CAZNZH010000090.1:722-8737 GCA_964577445.1 uncultured Myxococcales bacterium | reverse complement strand
GTCGTTGGAGTCCATCACGCGCTCGACCAGGTGGGCGCCTTCGCGGAAGGTGCCGGACTGGCGCAGCAGGCCGTCGACGAGCGTGGTCTTTCCGTGGTCGACGTGAGCCACGATGGCGACGTTGCGGATATCCATTGCGATCCCCGGGCGGGCGCGGCGGCGTTTTCCGACGGCGCGGGCGCGACTGGCTATCAGCGCAGGGCCCTGCGGTCAATCGGCTTCTTGCAGTGTCCCCGCGGCGCGGCACGCCGGGGACGCCTTTTTCCGGGCGCGCGCCCGTGTTAGAGACGGCCTCATGGTTCCGCAACGACGGCAATTTTTGGCGTTGGCGCTGGCGGCCGCCGCGCTCGGGCTGGTGGCATGTCGCGACGCGGCGACGACCGGGTCGGCGGCGGCGCAAGCGGACCCGGCTGCGCGTATCGCGTCCGTGCGCGCCCTGGTCGAGGCCGGGGACGCGCGCGAGGCCGTGGCGCGCGGCGAGGTGCTCATCGCGGGCTGGCCCCAGTCGCCGGAGGCCCAGCTCGTGCTGGCGAGCGCCTACGCCCTGGCCGGGCGGCACGCGGACGCGCTGCGGGCGGCGGACGCGTCGCTGGCGCTGGATCCGCGCTCGGCCGGGGCGCTGGTGACGCGCGGGGTCGCCCTGGCGGGGCTGGGCCGCGTCGACGAGGCGATCGAGGCGAGCCGTCAGGCGGTGGCGTTGGCGCCCGATAGCCGCGCGGCCCTGGGCAATCTGGCGAGCTTTTTGGGGGGGCGTGGCGAGCGAAAAGCGGAGGCCGAGATCCTCGGCCGCCTGGCTGCCCTGGAACCGGACGATCTCGAGGTGCGGGTCCGGCGCGCCCACAGCCTCGCCGCCGCTGGCGACCCGGCGGGTGCGTTGGCCGAGGCGGAGAGCATCGTGCGGGTCGACCCCGCGCGCGCGGAGGTGCGGCTGCTGATGGCGGCGGCGCTCATGGACCTCGACCGCCCGGAGGAGGCGATGGACCACGCCGACGCGGCGGCCCGCCTGGACCCCGAAAACGCAGACGCCGTCGAGCTATTTCGGGCGGCGTTCTACATCGCGGTGGCGTCGAAGCTCTCCTGCGCGTACGGCCCGCGCCCCTGGGCCGACGCCGACGTGGAGGCCGAGCTCGACCGTTTTCGTCGCCAGGGCCTCGACACCGCCTCGGCCTTCTTGGCCATCGACGCGGCGTTCGGCTCGCGGCCGGAGGTCCGCGCTCGCATCGCGCGCGCCGCGGCCCACTGCCGGAACGCAGGTGGCGAGGGGCCGTGAGGCTCGTGGGCGGCCGGCCCGGGGCGCCATCGGACGGCGAAACCTGCGCGGCGCCTGCAACCCGCTACAATCAGCCAGCTCCAGATCCCCGCCGTCGAGACCGTTGCTCCCGGGACCGGTCCTTGGATCACCCGCCCGAGATCAGCGCCAGAGAGTGAACCATGATGCGTCGAACCATTGGCTGCGGTCTCGCCGTCCTCCTGCTGAACCCCCTCGCCGCCTGTGGGGGGGAGCCGCCACCGGAGCGGCCCACGCGACCGGAGCCGGCGGTCGCGGCGCCGGCAGCCCCGGCGCCCGCGGCCGGAGATGGGGCCGCCGGCGCGGCGGGCGACTCCGAGCCGGGCGAGGCGGTCAGCTTCTACAGCAGCGTGGTGTTTGCCTACGGGCGGCCCCGGGGCTCGGGCGCGCTGACGCCGGTGCAGGCGATGCGGCGCCGGCACGCGCAGACCGAACGCAGCAGCCACACCGTGTCGGCGATCATGCTCCAGGACTCGCGCGGGCGGACGCTGTCGCGGTGGAAGATCGAGAAGCTGGGCGAGGACTGGTATCAGGTCACGCACTTCGACGAGACCGGCGTGGTGCTCCAGGTCGACAGCGTCACCGACGGCGGGCGCACCATCGAGAGGCGCCGCGCGAACGGCGAGCGCGTCTCCGACCGGTGCAAGACCTACCGGCGCGACCTCAACGATCGCGGCCAGGTGGTCATCGAGCGCTGCCTGGGTGACGCCGGGGCCGCGCGCGAAGATGACCGCGGGATACACGAGTGGCGCTTCGAGGTGAACGCGACGGGCCACGTGATCAGCGAGCGCGCGTTTGATGTTTTTGGCCGCGCGGTGCCCATCGCGGAGGGGCGTGAGGGCACGGCTGCGAACCGGATGGTCTTCTCGAGGCGGTACGAGCTGAACGCCGCCGGGCAGATCGTGGAGGAGTCGGTGCATGACGCCGACGGGCGGCCGACGGAGGACGCGGAGGGCGTGCATCGGCGGGCCCATTCGTACAACAGCGAGGGGCTGGCGACCCATCTGGTGCAGTACGAGGTCGGCGGGAACCGGACGGGCGGGCCGACCGGCGTGGCGGAGCGGCGCTGGCTCTACGACGCGGCGGGGAAGCTGACGGAGTTGGGGTTGCTGAACGCGCAGGGCCAAGGGGCGGTGGCGCCCGAGGGCTACAGCCGGGTGTTCTATGAGGTCGACAACACCGGGCGGCCGCTGGTGGAGACCTTCGCCGACGAGGCGGGGCAGCCGGTCACCGAGGCGTCGACGGGCGCGGCGCGGTTGGTGCACCGGTACGTCGAGGGGCGGCGGGTCGAGACCCAGTGGCAGGGCACCGACGGCAAACCGAAGCTGCTGGCCGGTAAGGGCTACGCGATGCTGCGCTTCGCCTATGACGAGTCGGGGCGGGTCACCGAGGAGCGGCGGTTTGGGGTGGACGGCGAGCCGGTGACGCGCGAGGCGGCGGGCTACGCGATTCGGAAGCTGGAGTATGGCGGGGATGGGCGCGTCATCTCCGAGCGCTTCATGGACGGCAGCGAGCACCTCGTCGAGGGGCCCGAGGGCTGGGCGGTGCGTCGGGTGACGCGCGGGCCGGCGTCGGACGGCAGCTCGCGCACGGTGACGACGCGGACGACGCTGGGGCCGGACGAGAAGCCCGTGCACGGGGCCGGGGTGCCGTGGGCCAAGGAGGTCGTCGAGCGAAACGACGTCGGCCACGAGCTGTCGCGGGCGTACTTCGACGCGCAGGACGAGCCGACCGTGGGCGCGGAGGGGCGCTTTCACCGCGAGGAGCGCACCTGGGGGGCGGAGGGCGACCTCGAGCGGGTGGCGTGGTTTGGTGTGGACTCAAAGCCCACGACGAACGCGAAGGTCGGTGCGGCGGCGATGGTGCTGGAGGTGGAGGGGCACGGTCGGGAGGTGAGGCGCCGGCTGCTCGGGGTGGACGGTGAGCCGGTGCTGGGGGCGGAGGGCTGGGGGGTGCGCGAGCAGGATCTCGATGAGCTGGGGCGGGTGGTCGAGGTGCGCTACCTCGTGACCGGCGAGGAGGCGATCGGGCGGGCGAGCGACCACGCGGCGCGGGTGCGGAACTTCTACGGCGCGGGCAGCAACCTGCGCAGCGAGGCGACCTTCGACGCTACCGGGGAGGCGCTCTACGTGTCGCCGGGTGGCTACGCGCGGGTGGCGTACGAGTACGACGGGGCGGACCGGCTCACGGCGATCGAGTGGCTGGACGCGTCCAACAAGCCCGTGAACCGGGATGACGTGTTCTACGCCCGGGTGGAGCGGCGCTTGGACAAGCTGGGGCGGGTGGTCGAGGAGCGCTATCTTGACGCGACGCGCTCGCCGGTCATCGTGGCGGGCAAGGGCTACGCGGGCGTGGCCGAGACCTTTGATGAGCAGGGGCGGCGCACCCGTGAGGTCTTCTTGGGGACCGACGGACAGCCGACGCTGACGCCGCTGGGGTATGCGCAGCGGCAGATCGAGTTCGAGGGGGACCGCTGGGCCGTGGCGAGCGAGTCGTACATGGACCCGCGGGGGCGGCCGGCCTTTCACACCGACGGGTACGCCGGGGTGGCGCGGACGACGGACTGGCGCGGGCGCGTGACCAGGGTGAAGTACATGGACGCGCTGGGAAATCCGGTGGTGGACCGGCGCGGGGCGGCCGAGCGGCGGACGATCTATGAGGGCGACCTGCTGGTGGAGGAGCGGACCTACGACGCGGCGGGCGAGCTGGCGCGGGCGATGGACGGGACCAGCGGGAACAAGCGGCGCTACGACGGGTACGGGCGGCTGATGGAGCGGACCTCGTACGACGCGGGGAACCAGCCGGTGGTTGACGAAAAGACGGGGTGCACGACGCAGCGCTGGGAGTACGCGGCGGACGGGGAGATCGCGCGCTGGTGGTGCTTGGACGTGACGGGGCACCCGATGCTGGGGCGGCAGGGGTACGCCGAGAAGGCCGAGCAGCGGGACCTGCACGGCTGGGTGACGGAGACGGCCTATCGGGGGGTGACCGGGGAGCCGATCGCGGGGCCGGAGGGCTGGGCGCGGGAGACGGTGAAGTACGGCGCGCGCGGGTTGGTGGCGGAGCGGTCGTGGGTGGGCAAGGACGAGCAGCCGATGGCGCGATTCGGCAGGGCCTATAAGGTGGCCTACGAGTATGACGGGCAGGGGCGGCAGACCAAGGAGACGTGGCTGGACGTGGCGGGCCTGCCGGTCAAGCGCGACGATGGCTGGGCGTCTCTGGCGGTGCGGTACGACGCGGCGGGGCGGGTGGTCGAGGAGTCGCGGCTGGGGCCTGATGGTGCTCCGGTGCAGACGCGGGTGCCGCCGACGCTGCGTCGCCGGTATGGGGCGCACGGGCAGCTCGTCGAGGAGCGGTGGGTGGACGCGGGCGGCCGCGCCGAGGTCGGGCCGGACGGGTGGGCGTCGGAGCGCAAGAGGTATGACTCACGGGCGCGGGTGACGGCGGTGGAGTGGTTCGACGCCTCGGATAAGCCGGGGCGGGCGGGGGGCGCGGTGGTGGGCGAGCGCTACATCCTGGACCGCTACGGGCGGATTCGGGAGACGACGACCGTGGACGCGGCCGGGGCGCCGACGGATCGTAAAGACGCCAGCGGGCGGTCGTGGGCCATCGCGAAGACCGAGTTCGACGAGCACGGGCATGTGGCCGAGCAGAGCTGGTTTGACAGCGAGGGGCGGCCTGTGGTGGGGCCGGAGGGGCTGCACCTGGTCCGCTTCAAGTGGACCGACAAGGGGCAGGTCGGGTGGCAGCAGCGGTACGGGGCGCCGAGCCGGCCGGCGCCGGGTGGGTGGGCGCGGCAGTCCTACACCTACGACCAGTACGGGCGGCTGGTGCTCATCGAGTACCAAAACGAGATGGGGCGTGGGGCGCCGGTGTGGAACGGGGTCGGTCAGGTGCGGTTGGGGTACGGGGCCGGCGGGCGGCTGGAGACCATGAACTACCTGGATCTGTCGGGCGCCCCCATCGACGCGGATATCTGCTATCCCGGCGCGTACTGTGGCCACGCGGCGGTGACCGAGGCACGCTACGTGTACGGCAGCGGGAGCAACCCCGTGCGGATGGAGCTGCGCGACAAGCGCGGCAAGCGCACCGGGAGTCTGGACTGCGGCAAGGGCGAGTGCTTTTGAGATCCCCCGCACGCGGTGAGTCGTGAGTTCATCGGAGCGGGAGTCTGCGCGATGACGGCCCTGTGGATAGGCTTCCTCGTGGGCGTGATTGCGCTGCTGGCGCTGGATCTGGGCGTCTTCAATCGCACGCCCCACATCATCTCCACGCGCGAAGCCCTGGGCTGGACGGGGTTTTGGATCGCCCTCTCGTTGGCGTTCAACGGGATGGTCTATTTCATCTATGAATACGGATGGTTCGGCGTCGCAGAGGCCGTCGGCCACACCGGCGGCGGCGACAAGGCGGCGCTGGAGTTCTTCACGGCCTACCTGGTCGAGAAGTCGCTCAGCCTCGACAACATCTTCGTCATGGCGCTGGTCTTTCGCTATTTCCGCGTGCCGCCGGCGCAGCAGCACCGCGTCCTGTTTTGGGGTGTGCTGGGGGCCCTGGTGCTGCGCGGGGTAATGATCGGGTTCGGGCTGGCGCTCATCGACCGCTTTGACTGGGTCCGCTACGTCCTGGGCGGCTTCTTGCTGCTGACCGCGGTGAAGATGGCGATCTCGGGCGCCGAGGAGGTCGACCCCGAAAAGAACCTGCTCATGCGCCTGGTCCGCCGCTTCGTCCCCGTGACGCAGGGGTTTCGCGAGGGCCGCTTCATCGTCCGGGAGGGCGGTCAGACGATGGTGACGCCGCTATTTTTGGCGCTGCTCGTGGTGGAGAGCACGGACGTCGTGTTCGCCGTGGACTCCATCCCCGCGGTGTTCGGCGTGACCTCGGACGCCTTCATCGTCTTCACGTCCAACGTCTGCGCGATCTTGGGGCTGCGCGCGCTCTACTTCGCGCTGGCGGCCATCCTCCATCGCTTTCACTACATCCAGCACAGCCTGGTGGGCGTCTTGGCCTTCGTGGGCGTCAAGATGCTCATCGCCGACGCGATCCACGTCCCGGCCGCGCTCTCGCTGGGCATCATCGCCGGGCTTATCGCCGTGGGCCTGCTGGTGTCGCTGTGGATGGCTCGGGGCGAGGACGACGAGGCCGACTGACGGCGCTCAACCGCGGGTGGCCGAGGTGACCAGGCGCACCTCGCCGCGAGCGGGCTGCGGCACGGCGCGGTCCGGCGCTGCGCTCGCGGCGGCCTCGACCTCGCGCGCGTCGTGCTGCATCTCCGGCACCAGCGCGCGCAACGCCGCCAGGACCTCACCGCGCGCCGCCGCTCCCAGGCACGCGCGCAGGCCCTCAAGCCCCGCCGCCAGCGCCTCGGGGTCCACCGGCGCGAGCCGGCCCACGTAGATCTTCGGGTGCCGCGTCTTGTCCATCCGCTCGGAGTCGAAGCCCAGCTCCTCGAAGAGCTTCTCCCCAGGCCGCACCCCGGAAAACGTGATGGGGATGTCCACGTCCGGCTCGAACCCGGACAGCCGAATCAGGTCGCGCGCCAGGTCGATGATGCGCACCGGCTCGCCCATATCCAGCACGAAGATCTCGCCGCCCCGCCCCATGGCGCCGGCCTGCACGACGAGCTGGCTGGCCTCGGGAATCGTCATGAAATAGCGCGTCATCTCGGGGTGGGTCACCGTGACCGGGCCGCCGCTGCGGATCTGCTGCTGGAAGATCGGGATGACCGAGCCTGCGGAGCCCAGGACGTTTCCGAAACGCACCCCGACAAAGCGCGTCTTCGAGGTGCGGGCGAGGCCCTGGATGACCAGCTCGGCCACGCGCTTGCTGGCGCCCATGACCGAAGTGGGGTTGACCGCCTTGTCCGTCGACACCATGACGAAGGTCTCGACGCCATGGGCCGCGCTGGCCTCGGCGAGCTGTTGGGTGCCCAGGACGTTGTTCTTGAGCGCCTCGCCGGGGTTATCCTCCATCAGCGGGACGTGCTTGTGGGCGGCGGCGTGGAAGACGACCTGCGGTGCGTGGCGGGTCATGATCTCGCCGATGCGTTCTGCGTCGCACACGCATGCCAGCATCGATGTGATTTCGATTCGAGGGAAAGTGGCCAGCAGCTCTTGCTGCACTGCGAATAGCGAGGGCTCGGCGCGCTCGACCAGGACCAGCCGCGACGGCCCGAGGCGGGCCACCTGGCGGCACAGCTCGCTGCCGATGGAGCCGCCAGCACCCGTGACCAGGACGCGGCGGCCGGCGATGAAGCCGCGCACGAGCTCCAGGTCCAGCTTGACGGCCTCGCGTCCGAGGAGATCCTCGATGGAGACGGGGCGGATGCGGCTGAGCTCGACCCGCCCGTCGAGGATCTCGTGCAGCCCCGGGATGATCTTGGCGGAGATGCCGGCGGCCTCGGTGAGCTCGACGATGCGGCGGATGTCGGCGCCGGACGCGCTGGCGATGGTGTTGACCACCTGGTCGGGCGCGTGCTCGGTCACGAGGCGCTGGAGGTCGGCCGAGGTGCCGCGCACGCGCACGCCGTGGATGACCGCGTCGCGCTTTTGCGGGTCGTCGTCCACGAAGCCGATGGCGACCATGCCGAGATCCGGGTGCCGCCCGATCTCACGGGCGACGGCGACGCCCCCGCTGCCGGCGCCGATGAGCAGCGTGCGGCTCTGGGCGGGGGCGTGCAGCATCCGGCGGCGGCGGTCTTTTCGCTCGGTCCACAGCCGCCAGATCACCC
>CAZNZH010000090.1:0-712 GCA_964577445.1 uncultured Myxococcales bacterium | reverse complement strand
CGAGGAAGGCGACGATCAGATCGATGAGGATGACGCCGTAGGGCATCAGCGCGTATTGAAACCAGCCGAAATCGTCCATCAGCGCGCCCGAGACGACGCGCACGCCGGTGAAGATGAACGCGGTCAGCGTCATGCCTTTGGCGACGGTGGCCGCCTCGCGCAACCCCACGAAACGCCACGCGTAGCGCGGGACGCCCACGGCGTAGAGGACGACGAACTGCAAGCCCACCACGTAGGGCAGCAGGAACAGGAAGCGCTTGACCATCTGGTGTGGCGGCATCCCGTCAAAACGCAGCAGAAAGGCCACCGCGAAAGCGAGCGCGAGCACCACGATGTCGAGGAGGTGCTGGCCGGTGCGTAGAACGAGGCGACTCATCGGGGCTTGGTTGTCTCTCGGGGCAAAATCGATCGTCGGCACCTTATCTCACGGTGCACAGACCCCGAAAAACAAAGCGACGGCCTGAGGTTTTTGGGCAACGGGGCCGCAGAGCCCGGCGCCGCACGGGCTCGCCGCCCGGAGAGCTCCGCACCCACGCCCCGCGCGGCGCCGCGTCAGGGGATCCAGCGCACCGTCAGGCTGTGCAGCGTCGGCGTCGCGTGGGGGGCGGTCGTCGAGAGGCTCGCCCGCAGGCTGAGGCGCTGGCCCCACGCGCGGTTCACGTCGCCGCTCTCTGGCACCACCGCCCACGGCCCGGAGTCGTCGACCCGCCAA
>CAZNZH010000089.1:0-11445 GCA_964577445.1 uncultured Myxococcales bacterium | reverse complement strand
CAAGCCGCCGAGTCGGGGGGGGCGACGGACGCGCTGAGCGTCGTCCGGGCCTGGACGCTGCGGGGCGTCGCGGCGGCGCAGGTGTCGGCGGAGCAGGCGCCGGCGTTCTTGCGGCGGGCGGCGGGGTCGGTGGCGTCAGGGCCGCTGGCTGGGCAGGCGCGGGATCGGGCGCGGCTTGTGCTGGCGACCCTGGCGATGGGCGCTGGCGACGAGCAGGCGGCCATCGCCGAGTTCCTGCGCGTGGACACGGGCAGCGGCCTGTGGCGCGCGGCCCGCACGGGGCTGGCGATGTGCCAACTGCGCATCGGGCAGCCGGACCGCGCGCTACAGATCATCGCGCTGCTGCCGGGCGGGCTGACGGGCGATCCCGAGCGGGCCGTCTTGGCGGCCATGGCGGCCGACGCCGTGGGCCAGCTCGAGGCGGCGCGGGGGATCGTGACCGACGCCCTTGAGGACGAGGATCGGTGGAAGACGGCGACCGTCGACGCGGTGTTGGCCTGGCAGGTGACGCACCCGCGCGGGCCGATGCTCCGTGAGCCCGACGAGGGGATGGTGCCGACGCTCGCGACCAGCGCCGCGCTGCGCGGGCTCGGTGCGGAGTGGCGGGCGTCTCAGGTGGCCGTCGAGGCGCACCCGGACGACCGCGCGCTCCTCGCGTACGCGCGGGCGATCGAGGCCGCATTTCGCGAGGCGTTTGCTGCCGAATTGACGGTCGAGCAGGCCCGCGTCGCCCGCGCTCGGCAGGATCTCGAGACCCTGCTTGCCCAGCTCGTGCCGCACCAAGGCCCGCGCTGACCCCTCGGGGGGTTCAGCGTCGCCGGGCAGGCTCAGCTCGCCAGGTCGACGTGGATGATGTCCTGGTGGCGGCTGATGCGCTGGATGGCGGCTGGGCTCGGCGCGGCGTCCAGGTGCAGGTGGACGCAGCCGGCGCCGGAGCCCGCGAAGAGCAGGTTGGTGACCTCGCGGACGGCGATGCCCTCTTCGGCCAGCACGTCGGCGATGGCCAGCAGCGCTCGGGTCGCGTGGCGGTGCCGCACGATGAGGGTGCCGGCCGCCTCAGGCGTCGCGGCCAGGTTCAGGCAATCGCGGACGGTGCCCTCGGTGACGAAGGTGTGGATGACCGAGACGACCTGGGAGGCGGCGCGGCGCCACGCCTCGGCGGTGGCCGCGCCTCGGTCGCGGGTGACGATCGAGCTGGCGCTGGCGGCGATCTGCGCGAGGGCGGCCTCGGCCTCGCTACCGAGGCCCGATGCGGGGGCGTCGACGGCGGCGCGGAGTCGGCCGGACGTGACGGCCTCGGCGAGGGCGGCGATGTCGAGGCCGTCGAGGCCCTCCACCGCCGTGACCAGCGTGTGCGGCGCCAGCGAGGCCAGCGCCGCGGCGTCCGCCGGCGGCAGCCCCGGGCCCTGGGGGCCTGCGGGATCCGGGTGAATCGACAGGAAATCCGCACGTTTGAACAGGCTCTGCGCGTCGGCGGCGAGGCGCAGGCCGGCCTCGGCGGCGCGCGACGATGGCAGGGCGTTGGTGTGGACGGTGACCTCCATGTCCAGGTGCGCGGCGGCCTCGGCGAGGCGCATGGCGACGGGGCTGTACCCGTAGATCCCCAGGCGGCGGCCGTACAGACCGCTCGCCACCGGCTGCCCGTCGGGCCCGCTACCCTGGCCACGGTCGGTCGTGATCATCAGCCCGAGCGCGTACTCCGCCCGCGCGGCCGCGTCGAACCCGGGGCAGTGCGACACGAAGATCGCCCGCTCGCTGGCCGCCTGGACGTCGACGCTGTCGGCACCACTGCCGGCGCACACGATGAGCGCCAGGCCTGGCGCCGCCTCGATGAGATGCCGAGTCACGGGCGTGTCGGTGACCACCAGGATCTCACAGTCTTTGACCACGCCGGTGAGCTGTAGGGTGCCCACGCCGGGCCGCTCGGTCACGCGCAGCCCGAGGGCCTCCAGGCCAAGCTTCACTTCGGGCGCAACGTGGTCCGCGATGAGCACGTGCATCGATTCCCCCCTCGGCAACGTGAGGCCCCGACGATAGCACCGGCGGCGGGGCTCCTACCAGCCGAGCAGGCGGCTCGTCTCCGCGCACAGGGCGGCGTGGGCGGTGGCGTTCGACGCGACGAAGGGGCCCGGGTGGCAGTGGTGCTCCGGGGCGAGGTCGTAGCGCAGGGGGCTCGCGTCGGCGAGGGTCATGATGCCGCCGGCTTCCTCGAGCACCACCAGCGGCGCGAGGCTGTCCCACAGGTGCACCGGGTGCTCGCTGACGTAGACGTCGGCGAGCTGCCTGACCAGGGCGCCGACCTTACACCCGACCGAGCGCAGGCCGCCGGCGTCGGCGAGCCCCAGGCCGCTGCGCAGATGCTCGCGCTCCTCCGCCTTCATGCTGGTCGACGTGATCAGCGGCATCTCCGCGCGGAGCGAGCGCGCGGAGACGCTCAGGCGTCGCGGCGTCGGGTCTTCGGGGGTGGACAGCCAGGCCCCGCGGCCCCGAATCGCCTGATAAACCCTGCCGAAGAGGGGCTCGTACACGACGCCGAGGGCCGGCACGCCACCGTCGAGCAGCCCGATCTGAACCGCGTAGCCCGGCTGCCCGTGGACGTAGGCGTGGGTGCCGTCGAGGGGGTCGACGACCCAGGTGCGGCCGGAGCTCGAGGCGATGATGCCGGCGGACTCCTCGGAGAGCAGGCCGTCGTCGGGGAAGGCGTCGATGAGGCCGCGACGAATCAGCGCCTCGGCGGCGAGGTCAGCGCGGGTGACCAGCGACCGGTCGGGTTTGCGCTCGGCCGAGAAGCCCTCAAGGCGGATGCGCTCGATGGCCGCACCGGCGAGTTGGGCGAGCGCGGCCGCGAGCTGTAGCTCGTGGGACAAAGCACCGCCCGAGATCGCTCGCCCAGAGGCGCCATCGCTGGCGCGCTCAGCGGGGCTCAAGGCGTGGCGGGAGCTTCGGGCGCCGGCGCCGCCCCTGGCTCCGCCGCATGGTCGGGGGCGTGGCCCGGCTCGGCTCCCGGCTCCGCAGCGTGGGCTCCGGTCGTGCGCTCGATGACCTTGCCGTTTTGCTCAGCCCAGCCGTGAAACGACCAATCCGAGTTCACCGCGCCGCGGGTGCTCAGGTCGGCGAAGGTGAGGCCGAAGAAGATGCCCACGAAGATCAAGGTCGACAGGAAGATGAACGTGAAGGTCCGGTCGTCGCCTTTGAGGTGCATGAAGAACATGACCACGAGCGTGGACTTCGCGACGGCGACCAGCATGGCGATGGGGAGGCTGGCCTTTCCGAGGTCGGCGTAGGAGACGGCCACGGTCAGCAGGGTCAGGACGACCAGCCCGCCAAACACCTTCCAATAGAGGCTCATGGGGGCGACGTGGTGGCGCGCCGCCTCGAGGGATGGGTCGACTGGCTTGCCGGCGATGTAGGTAGTAGCCATGGGGGGGGTCTCCCTCACTTGACGAGGTAGAGCAGCGGAAAGAGGAAGATCCACACGAGGTCGACGAGGTGCCAGTAGAGGCCGACGTTCTCGACGGGCGTGTAGTACTGGGGGCCGAACTCGCCCTTGCGAGCGCGCAGGTACATCCAAAACATGACGCCCATGCCGATGAGGACGTGGATGCCGTGCAGGCCCGTCATCAGGAAGTAGATGCCGAAGAAGGTGTGGGGGCCGCCGAGCGGGCTGGGGGTGGTGATGGCGCTGGCGAGGTAGTCGGCGGTGTAGAAGCGGCCGGGGAGCAGGCCATGCTCAAACTTCGCCGAGTACTCGAAGTACTTCACGACCATAAAGCAGCCGGCGAGGAAGATGGTGGCCAAGAGCATCCGCTGGAGGAGCTGCTGGTTGTCGAGTCGCGCGGCGCGGACGCCGACCGCGATGGTGAAGCTCGAGGTGATGAGGACGAGCGTGTTCAGCGCGCCCATGGGGATGCTGAGGTGGCGGTGCGCTTCCAGCACCATCTCGGGGTAGGCCCAGCGGGCGATGGTGTAGGCCAAAAAGAGCCCGCTGAACATGAGGATTTCCGTCGAGAGGAAGACCCACATGCCCAACTTCGCCGACGCATCCTGCTGCGCTGGCGTGTCGAAGTGGTGCGCGAGGAAGGACGGGTGGTCGTGGTCGTGCCCGTGAGCGGGCGCGGCGCCACCATGCGCGGTCGTAATGCTCACTGATGGCTCCTAGTGGTGGCCGCTGACGGCGGTGCGGTCGATGTTCGGGAAGTTGTAGGGGTCGGTGTCGACGTGGGGCGTCTGATGGAAGTTGTGCTCGATGGGCGGGCTCTGGGTCGACCACTCGAGCGAGGCGCCGCCCCACGGGTTCGGGCCGGCCTTCTTGCCCTTCTTCAGGGACACCAGCAGGTAGACGAGGATGATGCAGAGGCCGACGCCCAGGATGAGCGAGCCGATGGTCGACAGCTCATGGTAAATCTGGAAGCGGTCGAGGTAGGTGGCGTAGCGGCGCGGCATGCCCTGAGTTCCCGCGATGAACTGCGGGAAAAAGGTCAGGTTGAAGCCGATGAAGACGATGACCGCGGAGATGCGGCCCCAGGTCTCGTTGTACATGCGGCCGGTCATCTTGGGCCACCAGTGGTGGATGGCGCCGAGGAAGGCGATGACCGTGCCGCCCATCATCACGTAGTGGAAGTGGGCCACGACGAAGTAGGTGTCGTGGAGGTGGATGTTGATGGCCAGCGCGCCGAGGAAGACGCCGGTGAGGCCGCCGATGGTGAAGGTGAAGATGAACATCAGCCCGTAGATCATGGCCGTGTTCAGCGAGATGCTGCCCTTGTAGAGGGTGGCGACCCAGGAGAAGACCTTGATGGCGGTCGGGACCGCGACGGCGAAGGTCAGGAAGCTGAAGAGCACCGCGGCGAAGTCGGACTGGCCGCTGACGAAGAGGTGGTGGCCCCACACGAGGAAGCTGATGATGGCGATGGCGACCGAGGAGAAGGCGATCGCCTTGTAGCCGAAGATGTGCTTCTTCGAGTGCACCGCGATGATCTCGCTGATAACGCCGAAGGCCGGCAGGATCATGATGTAGACGGCCGGGTGGCTGTAGAACCAGAAGAAGTGCTGAAAGAGCACCGGGTCGCCGCCCATGGTCGGGTCGAAGATGCCGATGCCGAGCGTGCGCTCCATGATGAGGAGCAGCAGCGTGATGGCGAGGACCGGCGTGGCGAGGATCTGGATGACCGAGGTCGCGTAGATGGCCCAGATGAAGAGCGGCATCCGGTTCCAGGTCATGCCCGGCGCGCGCATCTTGTGGATGGTCACGATGAAGTTCAGGCCCGTCAGAATCGACGAGAAGCCCATGATGAAGACGCCGGCCGTGGCCGTGGTGACCGCCGTGCCCGTCGTGGTCGAGTACGGCGTGTAGAAGGTCCAGCCCGTGTCCAGGCCGCCATAGATGATGGCGTAGATGAGCACCGAGCCGCCGATCCAGTAGAGGTAGTACGACGCGAGGTTGAGCTTCGGGAACGCGACGTCTTTGGCGCCCAGCATCAGCGGTAGGAAGAAGTTGCCGAGCGAGGCGGGGATCGACGGGACGATGAACGCGAAGACCATCAGGCCGCCGTGCAGCGTGAAGATCTTGTTGTAGAGGTCGAGCGCCTTTGTGTGGATCTGCGCCGCGTTCTCGCCGGTGACGAAGAGCAGCAGGAAATCGAGGTTCGGCGTGAGCAGCTCGATGCGGAAGAGCAGGGCCAAGATCCCCGCGATGAAGAAGAAAAACCACACCGAGCCCAGGTACATCACGCCGATGCGCTTGTGGTCGATGGTGAAGAGCCAACTCTTCAGGCCCTTGGAGGCGTGAAGGTAGTTGGTCTCTTCGTGGTCGGGGGACACGCCTGAGAGCGCGCCTTCGACAGTCGTGGTTGCCATGTTCTAAAGCCTCCGTGGGCGCTCCGCACGTCGGTGCGGAGGGTGCTACTTGGTGTCGCCGTGGTCGCCGAGCGATTTGATGTATTCGATGAGCGCGTTGACGGCGCGGTCGTCCAGCTTGCCGGAGTCGAACACCGGCATGCCGGGCGCGAAGCTCGCGACGATCTGGGCGCTGGGATTGCGCAGGGACTCGCGGATGTAGTTGTCGTCGACGGTGGCCGTGGTGCCGTCGGTCATGGTCACGGTCTCGCCCCAGATGCCATTGAGCGCCGGGCCGGTCTGGCGGCTGCCGTCGACGGAGTGGCAGGCCTTGCAGTTGGCCTGGTAGAGCTTCTCGCCGTAGTCGTCGGCGCCGGGATCGAGCGCTGGGCAGCGGCCGGACTTGAGGAAGGCCCGCCACTCCATCTCGCTGAGCACATGCACGCGGCCGCGCATCTCGGAGTGCTGCTGGCCGCAGTACTCCGCGCAGAACAGCTCGTAGACGCCTGGCTCGTTCGCGTTGAACCAGTAGCCGGTGTAGCGGCCCGGGCCGGCGTCGCGCTTGAGGCGGAAGGCCGGGATGTAAAACGAGTGCAGGACGTCGGTCGCGCCGATGGTGAGCTTGACCGGGCGATCGGCCGGCACGAAGAAGTCGGTCTCCATGTGCTCAAGCCCCGTCACCGGGTCGGTGACGGTCGTCGGCCCGCAGCTCTTGTTGAGACCTGGGTAGTCGATGGTCCAGCTCCACTTCTGCCCGGTCACGCGCAGGTTGAGCGCGTCAGCCGGGGCGCTGGACAGGCTCACGAAGGGCTTTTGGCCCCAGACGAAGATGACCAGGAGGATCACCGTGGGGATGGCGATCCACAGGAACTCGAGGCGCCCGTTGTGTTTGATCGGGCTGGTCTTCTGATCCGGCGAGCGCTCGCGGTACTTCAGCATGAACCACAGCGTCGCGCCCATGAGCAGCACGAAGAAGAACACGCTCACGTACAGGACGAAATAGAAGAGCGGGTCCATCTCGCCAGCGAACGTGGAGGCCTCCGGGGGCATCCAGGCGCTGCCCTGGGCTTCGCCGAGGAGACCGTGGAGCAAGCCACTGGTCAGGAACTCTCGCATCATGACGCAGACTCCGCGAGCTGATGGTGGCGCCGCCGTTCGCGGCGCCAGTGGAAGAGCAGGAACAGACCGAGGACGATCAGGGTGAGGAGGCCACCCAGGCGCATCATCCCGAAAGCGAAGGGCGTGTACTGCCCGTCGGAGGACACGTAGTGAAAGCAGCTCAGGATGATCTTGTCGAAGACAGTCCCGATGCGGCCTTCGGACGCGTCGATGAGGCCGAAGCGCAGGTCGCGGGTCTCATAGCTGAGACCCATGAGGATGCGCGAGACCTTTCCCTCTGGAGAGAGCGTGTAGATGGCCGGCGCGTGAGCGTATTGCTCGGTCTCGGCGTCCCAGGCGTACTTGTAGCCGAGGGTGGCCGTCAGCGCGTCGATGGAGGCCTGGCTGCCGGTCAAAAACGCCCAGTCGGCGTCTTGCCCCTTGTCGAGCAGGCCGAGATAGCTCTGCCGCTTGCCGGCCGCGATCTCCACGCTGTCTTTGGGGTCGAAGCTCACCGTGACGATGCGGTAGTGCTCGTCGCCCGGCTTCCAATCGAGCTTCTTCAGCGACTCGGCCAGCGTGTTGAGCTGGACACTGCACAGGGTCGTGCACCGGAAATAGTTCAGCGTCAGCAGGACCGGGCGCTCGCCGTCGAGATAGTCCGCCAGCGTGACGGCCCGACCGGTGTGGTCGGTGAAGGCCAACCCGGGGTCGACCTGTGCGCCGAGGCGATTTTCGATGTCGATCTTTTGCAGCGGCTCGGGCACGCGCTCGACGGCGTGAGCGGGGGCGGCGAAGGCACCCGCGGCTGCAAAGGCGACGGCTAGGGGCAGGAGGTGGCGCATGACTACGGGGCGTCTCCCTCGGCGGGGAGCGCCGCGGGCTCCTCGGCGGCTGGGGCGTCGGCGGGGTCTTCCGGGGCGGCCTCGGCGGGCGCGGCCTCGGTGGGGGCTGCCTCGGTGGGGGCTGCCGCGGCGGGCTCGGGAGGTGCGGCGGCGCCATCGTTGCCCACGTCGTCGGGGCTCACGAAGCCCTCGGGCGGCGCTGCGGCCCGCAAGAGCGCGGGGTTGGCGAGGACGCGCTTCGCTCCTTCGGAGGCCGGCATGCGCCAGATGCCCTTGTCGGCGTCCGTCTCAGCCCAGGTCTCTGCGACGGCGGCCCGCGCAGCCTGGGCCACCGCGCTGCGCGCGCTGGCGCCCTGCGCCGCCGCCGCTGCGTCCGCCGAGGCGTTGAGGTTGTAGTACTGGTAGATGCCGACGCCCGTCAGGAAGATCAGCGCCGCCAGCCCGGCCACCAGCATAATGAGCCGGGTAGCGGGGAGGTTGTCGACCTCGTGGCCGCCGTCCGAGTAGGCGGAGACGAGGCGACCACGCCCCGCGGGGGCGCCGCCGGTCGCGGGATTTTGTGTGTCGGACATGGGCGTGCTCCTACTGATTCTCGAAAGCGAGGCTTTCGGCGAGTCGCGGGTCACCGACCGGCACCAGCGCCTTGGCACGCATCCGCCACGCGTAGACCGCGAGGAAGATGCCGCCGATGCCGATGAAGGTCGTCAGGTCGAGGAGGCTCAGGCTGGCGTTGGGGTCGCCGTGATGCACGCCCAGCGGCGGCTGGACGATCCAATACATGTCCAGCCAGTGCATCAGCAGCATCCAGACGCAGCCGATGGCCAGGGTGGTCTTGTTGCGCTTGATCTCGCGGGACATCAGATAAAAGAAGGGCAGCACGAAGTGGCCGACCGCCAGCACGATGGAGACGTAGAGCCAGGTGCCCTCCATCCGGTAGATGAACCAGTTGGTCTCCTCGGGGATGTTCGCGTACCAGATGAGGAAGTACTGGCTGAACGCGATGTAGGCCCAGAAGATGTTGAACGCGTACAGGTACTTACCGAGGTCGTGGTAGTGCTCGGTGGTCACGACGTCTTTGAGCAGCCCGCCGCGCTGCAAGACCATCGCGGTGAGCGCCAAGATGGCGAAGGTCGCGACGGTGGTCCCGCTGAAGTAGTAGACGCCGAAGATGGTCGAGAACCAGTGCGGGTCGACCGACATGAACCAGTCGAAGGCGCCGAAGGTCAGGGTCATGGCGAAGACGATGATGGCGACCGGCGAGATCCCGCGGAGCGCCTTGGAGATCTGGGCTGACTTGTTGTCATCCTGCTTGGTCGACTTCGCGTAGAAGTACAGCGCCAAGACGGTCCAGGCGGCGAAGTAGAAGGCCGCGCGGGCCAAAAACGCCGTCGTGTTCAGGTAGCTCAGCTTGCCCTGCAAGACGATGTCGTCGGCCGCCGGGTGCATCCAGTGGTAGAGGTGCTCCATCCCCATGACCACCGGGATGAAGAGCAGCGCGAAGACCGGCAGCGTCACCATGAGGTTTTCGGCCGCCCGGCGGACGACGATAGACCAGCCCGCGCGGGTGACGTGCTGGACCGCGACGAACCACAGGCCGCCCAAGCCGAAGCTCACGAAGAAGCCGAAGTTGGTCAGCCAGGACTTGTAGAACTGGTCGGGGTGGTCGCCCATCAGGGCGAAGCTCGCGCCGATGCCGACGATGCCGACGATGGCTGCGATCATCGGCAGCTTCGCCAGGCGATGCCCAGCCGGGATGAGGACGTCTTCTGCGGCGACCGTGCGCGGTCCGTGGCCATGGCTCACTTGGCACCCCCTGCGTTCTTCTCGAGGATGTCGGCGGGGACCTGAGCGCGCGGGACGTTGCCGCTCACCTGGAGCGTGCGAACCCAGGCGGCGATGGCCCAGCGGTCCTCGACCGGGATCTGCGCGGCGTACGGCTTCATCGTGCGCACGCCGTGGCTGATGACGTCGTAGAAGTGGCCCAGCGGCATCGCCCGGAGGGTGTCGCTGTGATAGGTCGGCGGCGGCACCGACAGGCCGCGACCGGCGACCACGCCGTCGCCCGTTCCGGCCGGGGCGTGGCACGGCGTGCAGTAGATCTCGTAGCGCGCGTGGCCGCGGTCGAGCAGCGCCTCGGTCAGCGGCAGCTCTTTGGGGAGCGCGTCGACGAGCCGCCCGTCCGGGCCGCGACCGCGATAGAGGTGGTCATCGGCCGCCAGGTACTGGTCGTCGCCGAGCAAGGTCTCGGTGCGCGCGACCGTGCCAGCGACGGGCAGGCGCATGGCGCGCTTGTCGGCGAAGAAGGGGTTGGCTTCCTGCATCTCGTAGCGCTGCTGGAAGTCCATGTTCCAGTTGAGGTGCACCGGTGGATCCGACGACGTGGTCCCGCGGCAGCCGGCGGTCAGGGCGGCCAGCGCCAGCACGGCGCCGAGGAGGGTGGTTCGACAGAGCAGCATCCTCTAGTCCTCCAACTGCTCGATGTGAGTGGCGCCGGCGGCCTCGAAGAGCTTCTTGGTCTTGCGCTCGTCGAAGTTCGGGTCGGCGACCTCGACCGCGATGAAGAAGCGGTCGTTGGTGACGCGGGCGAATCGGTCCGAATTGAAGACCGGGTGGTAGAGCGTCGGCAGGCGGTTGGCTTGGAACATGCCGAAGACCGCGCCGAACGCGCCGAAGAGCACGCCCAGCTCGAAGGTCACCGGCACGAAGGCCTGCCAGGAGAAAAACGGCTTGCCCGAGATGATGACCGGGTAGGCCGTCGTGGCCACCCAGGTCTGTAGAAGAAAGCCGAAGATGGTGCCGGCGAGGCCGCAGACCAGGATGACCCATGGCAGCTTCGAGCGGGACAGGCCCATGGCCGCGTCCAGGCCGTGGACCGGGAAGGGCGAGTAGGCGTCCCACTTCGAAAAGCCCGCGTCGCGGACCTTCTCGCAGGCGTGGTACAGCGCCTTGGCCGTCTCGAACTCAGCGAGCATGCCCCAGGGTTTCGCTTCACGCATGACTCACCTCCGGGGCGGCCAGGGTGTCCGGGCCGGCAGCGTGTTCGGCGGCCGCCGGGTCGTAGTGCGGGTTCGCCTCGGGCAGCACGGTCTTGACCTCGGCGAGCGCGACCATGGGGAGGAAGCGCACGAAGAGGCAGAACAGGGTGAAGAAGAGGCCGAAGCTGCCGACGAAGGTCGCGACGTCCCAGAAGGTGGGGCTGAAATAGCCCCAGGACGACGGCAGGAAGTCGTTGGCGAGCGAGGTCACCGCGATGACGAAGCGCTCAAACCACATGCCGATGTTCACGAAGATCGACAGGATGAAGAGCAGCACCGGGCTCTGGCGGACCTTCTTGAACCAGATGACCTGCGGCGACAAGACGTTGCAGCTCACCATGATCCAGTAGGCCCAGGCGTAGGGGCCGAAGGCGCGGTTGACGAAGGCGAAGGACTCGATGGGGTTGCCCGAGTACCACGCGATGAAGAACTCCATCGCGTAGGAGTAGCCGACCAGCGAGCCGGTGAGCAGGATGATCTTCGCCATGTTTTCGAGGTGTTTGATGGTGATGATGTGCTTGAGGTCGAAGATGACTCGAGCGGGGATCAGCAGCGTCAGCACCATCGCGAAGCCACTGAAGATGGCGCCGGCGACGAAGTAGGGCGGGAAGATGGTGGTGTGCCAGCCGGGG
>CAZNZH010000088.1:0-11488 GCA_964577445.1 uncultured Myxococcales bacterium | reverse complement strand
GGCCGGCGCTTCAGCCCTGCACCCAACAGCAGCTCCGCCAGCTCGTTTTGAGCGCGCGTGATGTGGAGCTGAACGAAGCTCTCTCTGGCCAGCTCGCGCGCCAGATGGCGCGCCAGATCCGGCCACAGGCTCGCCGCCAGCGCCATGACGTGGCCCCGCGCCGCCGCGTCCACCAGGGCGTCCAACGGCACCTGCGCGCCGACGGGCCGCCCGCGGATCAACCCGCGCAGCGCGTCCCACACGGGGTCCGGCGCCTGCGCCGCCAGCATCTCGATCAGCCGCGCCCGTTGTCTCACGACGCTCCCTCTCAGAGGGTGTTGAGATGTTCGGACCGAGCCCAGCAATAGCGACGTCTTTTCAGGGGCTTACACGCGGAGGGCGCTTGCCCGGCGCAAGAAACCGACGCGCGGAAGTTCCTGAAAAGACATGAGCCAGCCAGGCGACGGGAGAACATCTCAGCACCCGATAAGCACCCGCCGCCCCGAGGGCCGCGCGCTTGTTGAAAGCCGCGGCTTCCCGTGCCATGACGGACCGCGCGAGACGGGGTGTGCACCCCAGGATGGAACGCGCGGCGGGGCGAGCGCAAGACCGCGCCCACGCCGGCCCCGTCCTTTCGCCCCCAACGGAGCATCCATGCAGGAACGAATCGGAGTCATCGGGCTGGGCTACGTCGGTCTGCCGCTCGCGGTGGCCCTCTCGCAGGTCTTCGAGGGCGTCCGAGGTTTCGACATCGACTCGCGGCGGGTCGAGCAGCTCTGCGCTGGCATCGACGCCACCCACGAGACCGACCCGAGCAACCTCGCCGGCACGCGCCTTGAGATGAGCTCTGACCCGGAGTCCCTGCGCGGGACGACGCTCTTCATCGTCACGGTCCCGACGCCGCTCGACGCCGACCGCGACCCCGACCTCGCCGCCCTGGAAGCCGCCTCGCGCACCGTGGGCCGCTTGATGAGCCCGGGCGCGGTCGTCGTCTACGAATCCACCGTTTACCCAGGTGTCACGGAGGAGGTCTGCGGCCCCATCCTGGAGGCGACCTCGGGTTTGCGCCGCGGCGAGGGCTTCACGCTCGCCTACTCGCCCGAGCGCATAAACCCCGGCGATCGCGAGCACACCCTGGCCAGCGTGGTCAAGGTCGTGGGCGCAGAGGACCCCGCCACCCTCGACCGCGTGGCGCGCATGTACGAGGGCATCGTGAAGGCCGGCGTCTTTCGCGCGCCCACCATCCGCGTCGCCGAGTCCGCCAAGGTCTTGGAGAACGTCCAGCGCGACATCAACATCGCGCTGATGAACGAAGCCGCGATGATCTTCGACCGCCTGGGCATCTCGACCCGCGACGTGCTCGAGGCCGCCGGGACCAAGTGGAACTTCCTGAAGTTCCGGCCCGGCCTGGTCGGCGGCCACTGCATCGGCGTGGACCCCTACTACCTGACAGCGAAGGCCGAATCCGCCGGCTATCACCCCGACGTCATCCTCGCCGGCCGCCGCATCAACGACGGCATGGGCGCGTTCGTGGCCCAGCGGCTGATCAAGATGCTCATCGGCGCCGGCTTCCAGGTACCCCAGGCCCGGGTCGGCGTGCTCGGCTTCACCTTCAAAGAGGACGTACCGGACCTCCGCAACACCGGCGTCGCCCGCATCCTGGAAGAGCTGACCTCCTACGGCTTCACCCCGCTGGTCCACGACCCCATGGGCGACCCCGAACTGGCCGAGCACGAGTACGGGGTGACCCTGTCGCCGCTGTCTGAGCTGACCGACCTCGACGCGCTCGTGCTGGCGGTGCCCCACCGGTCCTACCGCGCCATGGGCGCTGACGAGCTCTTCGGGCGCCTCGCCGCGCGCGGCGTCTTCATCGACGTCTGCTCGGCTATCGACCGCAGGCTCATCCCCCAAGGCGTCACCACATGGAGCCTCTGATGACCGACCCGAAGCGCAGCGGCCCGGTGCTCGTCACCGGCGCCGCCGGATTTATCGGCTACCACGTCGCCAAAGCGCTGCTGGAGCGCGGCGAGTCGGTCATCGGCCTCGACAACTTCAACACCTACTACGACCCCGCGCTCAAAGAGGCCCGCCTGGCGCTGATCGCCGATGACCCCGGGCTCAGCTTTCACCGCGTCGACATGGCCGACCGCGAGACCTTCATGGCGCTGATGGCCGAGCACCCACCCCGCCGCGTGGTCCACCTGGCCGCCCAGGCCGGCGTGCGGCACTCCATCGACCACCCCTTCGAGTACGTGGACGCCAATCTGGTAGGGTTTATCAACCTGCTCGAGGCCTGCCGCCTCGCTGAGGTCGAGCACCTCGTCTTCGCCTCGTCGAGCTCCGTCTACGGCCAGAGCGGCAAGCTGCCCTTCACCACCGCGGACACGGTCTCGCACCCGCTGTCGGTCTACGCCGCGACGAAGAAGGCCAACGAGCTGATGGCCCACGCCTATAGCCACCTCCACGCGCTGCCGGTGACGGGCCTGCGCTTCTTCACGGTCTACGGGCCCTGGGGCCGCCCCGACATGGCGCTCTTCCTCTTCACCGAGGCGATGCTGCGCGGCGAGGCGATTCCGGTCTTCAACCACGGCGAGATCTGGCGTGATTTCACCTACATAGACGACGTGGTCGAGGGCGTGCTGCGCACCCTGGACCAGCCCGCCACGCCCAACCCCGACTTCAACCGCGCGGATCCCGACCTCGCCAGCAGCGACAGCCCTTACCGGATCTACAACATCGGCAACGGCCACCCGGTGAAGGTGCTGGAGATGATCGACTGCCTCGCCAAGGCCCTGGGCGTCGAGGCGAAGCTGAACCTGCTGCCGATGCACCGCGGCGACGGCCTCATCACCCACGCCGACTGCCGCGCCCTCGAGGCGGCGGTCGGCTACCGCCCCGACACGACGCTGGAGTCAGGAATCGCCCGATTCGTAAGCTGGTATCGAGCGTTTTACGGGGTGTAAGAAGGTGTCTCCGCGCTGTCGCGTCGCCCCGCAAGACCACCCGCGCCCGACTCCGTGCTCTCTGTGGCCCCTCCGCGCCCCCCCGGGGTCTTTTCGAGCCCCTGGTAGTTCCCATCGGGCGATTGAACCACGGAGACGCGAAGGCACGGAGAGGCCGAGGCGGCCCAGCTCAGCCGGCGTCTAGCCCCGCGGCGGCCAGCGCCAGGGGTCGAGGATGGCGTCGTCGGGGGTGTCTCGGGCGGCGACGAAGCGGGCGATCTCGGCGCTCACCGCGTCGATGTGGCGCAGCGCGTCGAGGTTCGCCGCGAGCTGCTCCGGTCGCTCGCAGCCGACGACGACACGCGCCGTCGGCAGGCTCAGGGCGTGGGCGAGCCACAGGGTGGCCGGCGGCTGGTGGAGCGCCCGCCCGAGATCTTGGAGCTGCTTCAAGATCGCGCGGATGGGCTCGAGGTGGGCCGGCAGCGCGCTGGGGTCGAGGAAGGCCACGCCCTGAAAGAACGCGCTGCGGGTGTGGACCACGACGCCCTCGCGGCCGGTCAGGGGGAAGCGGGTGTCCAGGAGGTGTGCGGGGCACTGGATGTGGCCGATGCGCGGCTCCGCCCAGGCCGCGGCGCACTCGGCGGGCGTGAGCACCGAGACCCCCGCGCGGGCGAGGGTCTGCCGCGCTCGCGCCTCGTCCAGCACGTCGAGGACACCGGCGAGAGCGGCCCCATCGTCGGTCCAGCGGTGCAGCAGCACCGAGTCCAGCGTGTCGCGGCGGAGGGTCTGAAGGCTCTCCGCGAGGCTTTGCCTGGCCCGCTGAGCCGCCTCCGCCGGCGAGGGCGAGCCGGCGAAGAGGTCCGCCGCGAGCTTGGTGCCGACCTTCCAGTAGGCGGCATCGCCCACCAGCCGCCCGATGACCGCCTCGCTGTCGCCGTAAGCCTTCGCGGTGTCGATGGTGTCGACGCCCGCGGCCTTCGCCACCGCCAGGATCTCGGCCACCGCGCCGTCGTCGGGCCGCCCGGTGCGGTTGGCGATGCCGTAGTCCAGGCCCCACTGCGCCGCGCCCAGCGCCAGCCGGTGCCCACTCATTTCGCGGTCCAGCCGCCGTCGATGACCAGGTTGTGGCCGGTGATGTAGCTCGAGGCCCGCGACAGCAGGAACACCACCGCGTGGGCGACCTCGGGCGGGCGGCCGATGCGCCCCAGCGGCACGCGGGCCTCCAACTGCTCGACGAAGCTCGACTCGGCCTGCACGGCGGCGCTGGGGAAGGGGCCGGGCGAGACGCAGTTGACCCGGACGCCGTGGGGGCCGAGGTGGACGGCGGCGTAGCGCGTGTGCTGCACCAGCGCCGCTTTGGCCGCGCCGTAAGCCGGCGGGTTGTGGAAGCTCGGGTGGTCCCGGTAGGCGTCGGGCTGCGGCGACACCAGCCCGTACATGGACGCGACGTGGACGATGGCGCCCCCGCGGCGGGCGACCATGCGGCGGCTGGCGTGGTCGACCTGCAACATCGGCGAGGCTAAGCCGGTGCGCAGGGTGGACTCGACGCCCTCGCGCGACAGGGCCAGGAGCTTCTCTGAGCGCCCCGAGTAGGCGTTGGCCACCCAGCCCAGGGTGCCGCGGGGGCCTACCAGGGACTCCAGCGCGTCCAGGGCCCGCTCGGTGGCGTCGTCGTCGTCCACGTCGGCCACAAATGGCTCGATGGCGCCTGGGTATTTGAGGGATCGCGCCTCCGCGGCCACCTCGACGAGCGAGGCCTCCGTGCGGCCCAGCGCCAGCACCTCCGCCCCCGCCTCGGCCAGCGCCAGGGCCATCGATCGCCCCAGCCAGCCGCCGGCGCCGGTGAGCGCCACGGCGTGTCCACGCAGGGAAAAGGGCGAGTCGTCCGCGATGCTCACAGAGGCCTCCAAACCGAGTACCAGCGGACTCTACTCGACCTCGCGACCATCGGGCGAGCCCGGCCTTCGATCGGCAGAGCCCCTTCGCGCAACGAAGCGCAAACGGGCGGACTTGTTGACGGGCGTCGAGGCCCGCGCCAAAAGAGACGCGAATCCGGGCAGGCGGGGCTCTACGTGACCGATATCTTCGACGGCAAATCCATCCTCGTCACCGGGGGCACGGGGTCGTTCGGCAAGGCGTTCGTGCGCCGGCTGCTCGACCAGCACACGCCGCGCCGGGTGATCGTGTTCAGCCGCGATGAGCTCAAGCAGTTCGAGATGCAGTCCGACCCGCGCTTTTCCGAAGAAGACCGGCAGCGCCTGCGCTTTTTTATCGGCGACGTGCGCGACAAGGACCGGCTGCGCCAGGCCTTCGACGGGGTGGACATCGTGGTCCACGCGGCGGCGCTCAAGCAGGTGCCAGCGTGCGAGTACAACCCGTTCGAGGCTGTGAAGACCAACGTGTTGGGCGCGCAGAACATCATCGACGTGGCCATCGACCGCGGCATCGAGCGGGTGGTGGCGCTGTCGACCGACAAGGCGTGTAACCCCGTCAATCTGTATGGCGCGACGAAGCTCTGCAGCGACAAGCTCTTCGTGGCGGGCAACTCGTACGCGGGCGGGCGGGCGACGACGTTCTCGGTGGTGCGCTACGGCAACGTCGTGGGCAGCCGCGGGAGCGTGGTCCCGTTCTTCATCGGCCAGCGCGGCACGGGGCGCCTGCCCATCACCCACATGGAGATGACGCGCTTTTGGATAACGCTCGAGCAGGGCGTGGACTTCGTGCTGCGCAGCCTCGAGCGCATGGGCGGCGGCGAGCTCTTCGTGCCGAAGATCCCCAGCGCCAAGATCGTCGATCTCGCCCGCGCCATCGGGCCCGGTTGCGAGCTGGTGGACGTCGGCATCCGCCCGGGCGAGAAGCTCCACGAGATGATGATCTCGCCTGACGACGCGCGGCAGACCACCGAGTACGACAGCTTCTACGTCATCGCGCCGACGCTGCCCTGGTGGCACCCGCGCGCCAAGGGCTACCAGGGCGGGCGGCCGGTCGACGACGGCTTCGTCTACAGCTCCGAGCGCAACACGCACTGGCTGTCGGTCGACGAGATCCGCGCGCTCATCGCGCCCTTTGAGCGGGCGGCAGGGGCCAAGTGAACGACGCGTTCATCCCGTACGGCAGCCAGTGGGTCGACGAGGCCGATATCGCCGCGGTCGTCGAGACCCTGCGCTCGCCCTGGCTGACCACCGGGCCCGCGGTGGAGCGCTTTGAGGCTGCGCTGTGCCAAGCGACCGGGGCCGAGCACGCCATCGCGGTGGGCACGGGGACGGCGGCGCTGCACGCGGCCTACTTCGCGCTCGGGTTGGGGCCTGGCGACGAGCTGCTCACGACGCCGCTGACCTTCGCGGCGACGTCCAACGCCGCGCTCTACTTGGGGGCGGACGTGCGCTTCGTCGACGTCGAGCCCGACACCGGCCTCATCGACCCCGAGCGCGTCGCGGCGGCCATCGGCCCCAAGACCCGCGTCGTGTGCGCGGTGGACTACGCCGGGCACCCGGCGGACTACGAAGAGCTAGGCGCCATCTGCCGAAAAGCGGGGGTGGCGCTGGTGGCCGACGCCTCGCACAGCCTGGGCGCGAGCTTGGGCGGCCGGCCCGTCGGCACCCTGGCTGACATGTCGACTTTGAGCTTTCACCCGGTCAAGCCCATCACCACGGCCGAAGGCGGCGCGGTCACCACCTCGGACGCGGCGCTGGCTCAGCGGGCGCGCGACTTCCGCACCCACGGCATCGTCCGCGGCGACGCCTGCCTCAGCCAGGGAGAGGGCGCCTGGTACTACGAGATGCAGGAGCTGGGCTTCAACCACCGGCTCAACGACATGCAGGCCGCCCTCGGCGCGTCGCAGCTCACCCGCCTGGACGCGTTCATCGCCCGGCGGCGCGCCATCGCGGCCCACTATCTACAAGCCCTGGCCGACGTCGGCGGCCTGACCCTGCCCACCGTGCGCCCGGGCGTCATCTCGGGCTGGCACCTCTTCGTCGTCCGCGTCGCGCCCGCCCTGCGCCGCGGGTTCTTCGACCGCCTGCGCACCCTCGGCCTCGGCGTGCAGGTCCACTACATCCCGGTGCATCTCCAGCCCTACTACCGCCGCTTCGGCCTGGGCCCGGGCGATTTCCCGGTCGCTGAGGCCTTCTACGCAGGGGCCGTCTCCCTGCCGATCTTCCCGCGCATGACCGACGAGCAGGTCGAGTCCGTCGTCGACCGCGTGCGCCTGGCCGCCCGCGAGCTGCTCGGGGCGTCGAGGTGAAGCGCGTCGCCATCGTCCAAGCGCGCACCGGGTCGACCCGGCTGCCGCGCAAGGTGCTCGCCGACATCGAGGGCAAGTCCATGCTGGCGCGCGTCGTGGAGCGCCTGAGCGCCGCCACCCGCCTGGACGAGGTCGTCGTCGCGACCACCACCAACCCCGGCGACGACGCGGTGGCCGAGCACTGCGAATCCCAAGGCATCGCCTGCTTCCGCGGCGACGAGGACGACGTGCTGGACCGCTTCTGGCAGTGCGCTAGAGCCCACGACGCCGACGTTATCGTGCGGGTGTGCGCCGACTGCCCGCTGGTCGACCCGGGGCTGGTCGACGAGGCCCTCGCCGCGCTGGCCGAAGACGACGAGCTGGACTACGTGGCGCTGTCGATCCCCTTCCGCACCTACCCGCTGGGCCTCGACGTCGAGGCCATCCGCGCGCCGGCCCTCGAGCGCGCCTGGCGCGAGGACACGCGGCCGGACTGGCGCGAGCACGTCACGCCTTACATCTACCGCACGCCCGGCGCCTTCAAGCTCCGCGGGCTCAAAAACCCCGACGATCTCTCGTGGATGCGCTGGACCGTCGACACGCCGGCCGACCTCGAGCTCGTCCGCCGCATCTACGCGTCCTTCGGCACCGGCGACATGAGCTGGCGCGAGGTCGTCGAGCGGCTCAAGGCCCACCCCGAGTGGCAGCGCATCAACGCCGGGGTCACCCAGAGGACGGTGTCATGACGACCCGCCAGCGCCGCGCCTTCGCCATCGGCGACCGCATGATCGGCGAGGGCCAGCCGGCCTACATCGTGGCCGAGCTCTCGGCCAACCACGCCGGAGACCTCGACCGCGCCTTGGAGATCGTGCGCCTGGCCGCCACGACCGGCGTCGACGCCATCAAGCTCCAGACCTACACCGCCGACACCCTGACCATCGACTGCGACGGCCCGCACTTCCGCATCCAGGGCGGCCTGTGGGACGGCCGCACCCTCTACGACCTCTACCAAGAGGCCCACACGCCCTGGGAGTGGCACTCAGCGCTCTTCGCCGAGGCCGCAAAGCACGGCCTCCACTGCTTCTCGTCGCCCTTTGACGCTTCGGCGGTCGCCTTCCTCGAGCGGTTCAACCCGCCGGTCTATAAGCTCGCGTCCTTTGAGATCCTCGATCTCGAGCTCATCGCCGCCATCGCGAAGACCGGCCGCCCGGTCATCATGTCCACCGGCATGTCGAACCTGAGCGAAATCGCCGAGGCCATCGCGACCTTTCGCGCCCACGGCACCACCGATCTGGCCGTCCTGCGCTGCGTGTCCAGCTACCCGGCCGACCCGCGCGACTTCGACCTGGCCACCATCCCCAACATCGCCGAGACCTTCGACGTCATAAGCGGCCTGAGCGACCACAGCATGGGCCACACCGTCGCCCTGACCGGCGTCGTCTTGGGCGCCAGCGTCGTCGAGAAGCACTTCATCGCGCGGCGCGCCGACGGCGGCCCCGACTCGGCCTTCAGCATGGAGCCCGCCGAGATGAAGGCCCTGGTCGACGCCGTCCGCGAGGCCGAGGCCGCCGTGGGCCGCGTCCGCTACGGCGCCGGGCTCGCCGAGTCGGGCAACGTGGTCTTCCGCCGCTCGATCTTCGCCGTCGCCGACATCGCAAAAGGCGAGGCGTTTACTCGCGAAAACACGCGCGTCATCCGCCCCGGCCACGGCCTGCCGCCCCGCGACCTCCCGCGGGTCTTGGGCCGCACCGCCGCCGCCGACATCGCCCGCGGCACGCCGCTGTCCTGGCCCCTGATCGGAGGCCCGTGAACCGCTTCTGGGCGCTGGTCTCAGCCTACGGCGCCACCTTCGTCACCCTGGTGCAGGGCCTGCTGTCGGCGGCACTCCTCACCCGCCTGCTCACGGTGGAGTCCTTCGGCGTCTACGCCCAGTACCGCGCGGTCGCCGGCTTGGCCGTGGCGTCTCTGAGCTTCAACCTGGGTCACGGCTTTCTGCGCTTCGGCTCGCCGCTGGCCCCGGCCGCCCGCCGCCGCATGATGGCCACCATCATCACCGCCCAGACCCTGGTCTGCACCCTGGCGCTCGCCCTGGTCCTGCCCTTCGGCGAGCGCCTCAGCCTCGCCGCCTTCGACCGCCCCGACCTCTGGCTCTTCGTCGCGGTCTGGCTCTGGTCCGTCCTCAGCCTCGCCCAGATCCAGCTCCAAAACTCGCTGGTCATCGTAGAGCGCGCCGCGGTCGCCTACGCCGTCACCACCGCCTACCGCGTCGCCAGCATCGCCAGCTTGGGCGTCCTGCTCGTCTGGCCCACCCTCGAGGCCGCCATCGCCGTCAGCGTCGCCGTCATGGCGCTGACCACCGGCGGCCTGAGCTGGCTGGCCCGCGGCGAGCTGATGTGGCCGCGCATCGACCTCGCCCCCTTGCGCGAGTTGCTTCGCTTTTGCCTGCCTCTTTTGCCCGTCCAGCTCGCCCTGTGGGTCTGCGCCTCGTCGGACCGCTTCTTCCTCAAGCACTTCGAGGGCCTCGAGTCCGTCGCCCGCTACTCGCTGGTCTACACCTTCGCGTCGCTCATCCCGGTCCTCTTCAGCGCGGTGTCCAACATCTTCCTCTCGGCGGTCTCGCGCTGGTTTGACGGCGGCGAGCGCGAGCGGGTAGATCGTGCGTTTTCACACACCCTGCGCGCCTACTGGCTGGTCGGCAGCGGCGCCCTGGTCGGCGTCTTCGTCGGCGCGGCCCCCATCGCCCAGATGGTGGCCGGCGAGCGCTACGTCTTCGCCGACGTCCAGTCCGTGGCGCTGTGGATCGGTGCCGGCGGCTTCATCTACGGGTTCTTTCAGATCTTCACCCGCCTCTTTGACCTCGCCCGCCGCCCCTGGTCGGTCAGCCTCACCTGGATCATCGCCATGGTGCTCAACCTCGGCCTCAACGCGCTGCTGATCCCGCGCCTCGGCATGTCCGGCGCCGCCATCGCCACCGCCATCAGCTACGCCGCCGCCTTCGGGGTCGCCTGGCTCATCCGCCCGCACGTGGTCCGCTTCGAGCTGCCGCTAGGCCCCATGGCCCTTCACGGGTGCGCCGCCGCCGCCATCGCCGCCGCCGCCGCGCTGCTGGTCCCCGGCGGCGTCATCGCCGGGCTCGCGGTCGCCGTCGCCGCCGGCGCGCTCGCGCTAGGCACGGGCCTCGCGCTCAAGGTCGTGGACCCCCAAACCCTCCGGCGCGAGCTGATGAATCGATGAGACCGCTGCACCTCGTCGGCGATATCGCGTTCACCGAGGCGTCGTGGGCGGCGGGGGCGGGCTGGATCTCGGGCGAGGTCGCCTCGCACCTGCGGACGGGCCTCGGCGTCGCCAACCTCGAGTGCGTGCTGGGGGGCCCGCCCGCGCCGCCGGACACGCTAGTGGTGCGTGGCCCCACCGAGGCGGCGGGCTGGCTCTACGACGCCGGGGTGCGCTTGGTGACCCTGGCCAATAACCACATCACCGATCTCGGCGCCGACGGCCTCATCGCGACCTGCGCGGCCCTGGACGCCGCGGGCATCGCGCATGTGGGCTGTGGGCTGTCCGAGAAGGCCGCCCGCGCCGCGCGAGTCGTCGTCCACGACGGGGTGACCTTGGGCGTCATCGGGCGGCTGGACCCGCGCTCGTTTTCCGACCCGGAGCGCTGCCTCGCCCGCGGCTCAAAGGCTGGCGCGGCCGCGCTGGACGTCGCCGAGGCGGTCGCCGCGGGCCGCCGCTTGAGGGCCGAGGGCGCGGACCTGACGATCTGCCTGCTCCACTGGGGGATCCAGGGCATCCCGCTTCTGCCCGCCTGGCTCATCGAGCCGATGGCGCGGCTCAGCGAGGCCTTCGACGTGGTCGCCGGCACCCACGCCCACATCCTGCAGCCCGCGAAGAACGCGGGCGGGCGGGTGCAGATCGCCGGCATGGGCAACCTCCACTTCGCGCCGCTGCGCCACGCCGGGAAGACCCACTACGCCGAGGCCGGCGTCGACCGAATCGCGGCGGTCTTCACCGTGAATCGCGAGGCGGCGACGGGCCGATTGAGCCTCGAGGTCCACCCGACCACCCAGGCGCTCGAGCACAACCGGGTCGAGTTCCTCCGCGGCGCCAAGGCCCAGGCCGTCCGCGCGGCGGTGCTCCACGCGCCGCAAGCCGCCCCGGCGCTCTTCAACGCCGCCTGGCGCGCCAAGGAGCTGACGGCGCTGGGCGGCTACGCCTGGCGCGAGCGCAAGACCCTGGCGCGCCGCCACCTCAACGCCGAGCTGCCTGAAAAGCTGCTGCGGGCGCTCCGAACCCCCAAGTCACGGTGAGAGATCCATGAGCGAAGCCGACCCCCACCCCATCGACC